>NZ_ALEE01000227.1 GCF_000282995.1 Melaminivora alkalimesophila | reverse complement strand
GCTGGCGGCCTGCCTCGCGGCCGCAGCCGGGTTGCTCGCGCGCGAGTGGAACCTGCGCACGCTCGTGCCCGAGCCGCAGCTGCTGCAGGCGCAGGTGCTGGGCAGCCGGTTCGTGCCGCCCAGCCTGCGCGGCACGGGCGGCACGCTGGTGGTGCTGGCGCTGGCCGACGAGGCGACGCCGCGCCAGATCCTGATCGAGGATGCCGCTGCGCGCGGTGGGGCGCCGGGCGGGCGGCTCTCCCTGCGGTGGGCACGGGGTCGCCTGGGCGGGCGCTACGTGCTGGGGTGGCAGCGGGAATAATCGCGCACCTACACTGCCTTGGCACCATGTCCCTGATCCGCTCCATCCTGCACCTGCTGGTGCTGGTCGTCACCGTCATCCCCTACACCTTCGGCGTGCTGCTGGTGCGCGCGCTCACGCGCAACCCCGATGCCGCCTACCGCGTGGCCCGCGCCTGGCTGCGCATCGTCGTGCTGGCCTCGCGCTGGGTGCTGGGCATTCGCCCGCAGATCGAAGGCCTGCAAAACCTGCCGCTGCACGATCCGGCAGGGGCCGTGCTGCTGGCCAAGCACCAGTCGGCCTACGAGACCTTCCTGCTGCCCGCCATGCTCCCGCGGCCGATCGCCTACGTTTTCAAGAAGGAGCTGCTCGCCGTGCCGTTCTTCGGCTGGTCGATCGGCAGCCTGGACATGATCCACATCGACCGCGACAAGCCCACGCGCGCCTTTGCCCGCGTGCTCCAGCAGGGGCGGCGCCTGCTCGCCAAGGGCACCTGGGTCATCATGTTCCCCGAGGGCACGCGCGTGCCGCGCGGGGCGCAGGGCGAATACAAGAGCGGCGGCACGCGCCTGGCGATCGACGCCGGGGTGCCGGTGGTGCCCATCGCCGTCGCCTCCGCCACCGTCTGGCCCCCGAAGGCCTTCGTCAAGCGTCCGGGGGTGGTGCGCATGTCCATCGGCGCGCCCATCGCCAGCGCCGGGCGCAAGCCCGATGAGCTGATGCGCGAGGTCGAAGCATGGATCGAGGCCGAGATGCGGCGCCTGGATCCCGAGGCCTACCCCGCCGACCCCGCCGCGGCGGCGCCCTCCGGCACACCGTCGTGATGCAAGCCGCCCGGCAGCTGGTGCTGGACTTCCTGGGAATCGCGCCCGGTCCGGAGGAGGGCCCCGCCGCCGGGCCGGCCCCGGTCGCGGCGCCGCAGGCCGCTTCGGCCCCGCTGGAGCATCCGCAGGCCAATCGGCAGGTCGTGCTCGAGGGCCTGCGGGTGGCCTACGTGCTGCGGCGTGCGCGGCGCAGGAGCATCGGCTTTCGCGTGGACGGCGACGGCCTGTCGGTGCGCGCGCCCGCCAGCGCCAGCGTGGGCGCCATCGAGGCGGCGCTGCAGGCCAAGGCGGGCTGGATCGTGCGCAAGTTGGCCGAGCAAGGCGAGTGGCAGCGCCGCCTGGAGGGGGCGCGCATCGACTGGAAGGAGGGCGCGGTGCTGCCCTACCTGGGCGAGCCGCTGGCGATCGTGCTCGATCCGGCGCACCGGGTCGCGGGCGCCGGCGCCCGGC
>NZ_ALEE01000226.1 GCF_000282995.1 Melaminivora alkalimesophila | reverse complement strand
CTGGCCGCCGCCGAACCCGGCCAGTCCGCCCGGCAGCTCCACGTGCCGCTGGCCCGCCACGCCAGCCCCGCGCAGCTGCGCGACGCCGTGCAGGCCTGGCTGCTCGACGAGGCGCGTCGGCATTTCACGCAGCGGCTCGAGCATTTCGCGCCACTGCTGGGCGTGCGCTGGACGCGGCTGTCGCTGTCGAGTGCCCGCTCGCGCTGGGGCAGCGCGCGCAGCGACGGCTCCATCCGCCTGAACTGGCGGCTGATGCATTTCCGCCCGGCCATCATCGACTACGTGGTGGCGCACGAGCTGGCCCACCTGCGCGTCATGGACCACAGCCCGCGTTTCTGGAACACTGTTGCGAGCGTCGTGCCGGACTATGCAGCCTTGCGCGCCGGGCTGCGCGACGAACCGCCTCCCATGTGGGATTGACCCGCGCTTTTTTCGTACGCTGCCACCGATGACTGCCACCCCCGCCTCTGCCCCCGCCGCCCTTGCCGAACTGCCGGAGTGCGCCGTCCCTGCCGAAGGCTACGCGGGCGATGTCAGCCCGGAACTCGCCTGGCGCTGGGTGCAGGCCGGCGAAGCGGTGCTGGTGGACGTGCGCACCGACGCCGAGCGCGAGTGGGTCGGCTTCGTGCCGGGTGCGGCAGTGGCCGCCTGGAAGCAATGGCCGGGGATGGCGCCGAATGCGCAGTTCGATGCGCAGCTGCGCGCGGCCGTGCCGGAAGGCATGAAGGCGGTGCTGCTGTGCCGCAGCGGCGTGCGCTCGGTGGCGGCGGCGCGGCGCGCGCGCGAGCTGGGGCTGCAGGCCTACAACATCCTCGAGGGCTTCGAGGGCGCGCTCGACGCGCACGGCCAGCGCGGCCGGATCGGCGGCTGGCGCCTGCGCGGGCTGCCCTGGCGCCAGGGCTGAGGCCCGCCCTGGCCGCCGCGCGCCCAGGCCCGGCTTACTTGGCCAGCGGCGGGATGCGCAGCTTCTGGCCCGGGTAGATCTTGTCCGGGTGCGTGAGCATCGGCTTGTTGGCCTCGAAGATGACGGGGTACTTGTTCGCGTCGCCGTAGTATTTCTTGGCGATCGCGCTCAGCGTGTCGCCGCGCACCACGTCGTGGTACTGCGCCTCGGGCTCGGGGTTGGTGACCGCCATCTGGTTGTCCACGCTCGTCACGCTCGCCACGTTGCCGCAGCACAGCGTCACCTTCTCCTTGGTCGCCTGGTCCGGCGCCGTGCCCGTCACCGTGACCTTGCCTTCCGGCCCCTCGAACTTCACCTTGACGTCGGAGACCCCCAGCTTCTGGGAGGCAATGTAGTTCTCGATCGCCTGGGCGGCCCTGGCATTGAGCTCTTCCTGCGAGGGTGCTGCGGCTGTAGGCGCTGCGGCCGGCGCCTGCGCGGGCGCTGCGGCGTGTGCCTCCTTGCCGCCGAAGAGCTTTTCACCGGCTTCCTTGACGAAACTGAACAGGCCCATGGTTGACTCCTTGTGGTTGCAATGGCTAACTAAAGGTTGCAGGCTGCCACTGTAGCCCCGCACCCCGGCGCGGCCGTGTCGGATAACTGCTCGCCTGAACATCGTTGACAAAGGCCGAGCGCAGCGTCCGGCTGTCGCCCAGGCGGCCGGGGCGGCGCGCCAAAACCCCGGATAATTCCTCTTCATGACATTCCTGGCCATCGACGTGGGCAACACCCGCTTGAAATGGGCGTTGTTCGACGCCGCCAAGCCCGGCGCGGCCCTGCTGGCGCAGGGCGTCGAATTCCTGGAGCACATCGAGAACCTGGCGGAAGGGCCGTGGGCCGAGCTGCCGGCCCCGACCCACATGCTCGGCTGCGTGGTCGCGGGCGACGCCGTCAAGCGCCGCGTGGCCGAACAGGTCTCCGAGCTCTGGGATGTGCCCACCAGCTGGGTGGTGCCCAATGCCGAGGAGGCAGGCGTGGTCAACGGCTACGACCATCCGATGCGCCTGGGGGCCGACCGCTGGGTGGCGATGATCGGCGCGCGCCACCGCCTGTTGGCGCAGGGGCCGGCACGCCCCCTGGTGGTGGTCATGGTCGGCACGGCCGTGACCGTGGAGGCGCTCGATGCCTCGGGCCGTTTCCTCGGTGGCCTGATCCTGCCCGGCCACGGCATCATGCTGCGCGCGCTGGAGTCGGGCACGGCCGGATTGCACGTGCCCACGGGCGAGGTCCGCCCCTTCCCGACCAACACCAGCGACGCGCTGACCAGTGGCGGCACCTACGCCATCGCCGGTGCCGTGGAATACATGTACCAGCACCTGCGGGAGCACTGTGGCGAAGACCCGGCCTGCATGATGACCGGTGGGGCGGGCTGGAAAATGGCGCCCAGCATGACGCGCAGCTTCGAGCTGGTCGAGAACCTGATCTTCGACGGCCTGCTGGAGATCGCCTCGCGGCGTTTCGGCGCGCAGCCGTAGGCGGTGCCTCCCGCGCCGGCCGGCGCCTCGGGGATAATCCTGTGTTTCCCCCGGCACCGCCGGGCCCCTGCGCTGCAGGACAGCAAAGACGCTCCCCTCATGATTCTCGTCACTGGCGGCGCCGGCTTCATCGGCGCCAACTTCGTGCTCGACTGGTTGGCTGGCAGCGATGAGCCGGTCCTGAACCTGGACAAGCTCACTTACGCGGGCAACCTGTACAACCTGGCGGCCCTGCAGGACGATGCGCGCCACGTTTTCGTGCAGGGCGACATCGGCGACCGGGCGCTCCTCGACCGGCTGCTTGCCGAGCACCGCCCGCGCGCGGTGGTGAACTTCGCCGCCGAGTCGCACGTGGACCGCTCCATCCACGGCCCCGAGGATTTCATCCAGACCAACGTCGTCGGTACCTTCCGCCTGCTGGAGGCCGTGCGCCACCACTGGAGCGGCCTGCCCGAGGCGCAGCGGTCGGCATTTCGCTTCCTGCACGTCTCCACCGACGAGGTCTACGGCACGCTCGAGCCCGAGGCGCCCGCCTTCGCCGAGACGCACAACTACCAGCCCAACAGCCCGTACTCGGCCAGCAAGGCCGCCAGCGACCACCTGGTGCGCGCCTGGCACCACACCTACGGCCTGCCGGTGCTGACCACCAACTGCAGCAACAACTACGGCCCCTTCCACTTCCCGGAAAAGCTCATCCCGCTGGTCATCGTCAATGCCTTGGCGGGCAAGCCCCTGCCGATCTACGGCGACGGCATGCAGGTGCGCGACTGGCTGTATGTCAGGGACCACTGCAGCGCCATCCGCCGCGTGCTGGAGGCGGGCCTGCCGGGCGAGACCTACAACGTCGGTGGCTGGAACGAGAAACCGAATATCGAGATCGTGCACACCGTCTGCCGCCTGCTCGACGAGCTGCGCCCGCGCGCCGACGGCCAGAGCTACTCCGCGCAGATCACGCACGTCACCGACCGCCCGGGCCATGATCGGCGCTATGCCATCGACGCGCGCAAGATCGAGCGCGAGCTGGGCTGGCGCCCGGCCGAGACCTTCGAGACCGGCATCCGCAAGACCGTGCAGTGGTACCTGGAGCATCCCGAATGGGTCGCCCAGGTGCAGTCCGGCGCCTACCGCGAGTGGGTGCAAAAGCAGTACGCCGCCTGATGGACCAGGGCCTGCACATCCTCCTGCTGGGCAGCAGCGGCCAGGTCGGCTGGGAGCTGCAGCGCAGCCTGTCCGTGCTGGGGCGCGTCACCGCCCTCGCGCGCGAAAGCGCCTCGCATTGCGCCGACTTCAGCCAGCCCGAAGGCGTGCGCCAGACCGTGCGCGCGCTGCGCCCCGACGTGATCGTCAACGCCGCCGCGCATACGGCCGTCGATCGCGCCGAGGGCGAGCCGGAACTGGCCCGCCTGCTCAACGCCACCACGCCCGGGGTGCTGGCCGAGGAAGCGGCGCGCCTGGGCGCCTGGCTGGTGCACTACAGCACCGACTACGTCTTCGACGGCAGCGGCGAGCGCCCCTGGACCGAGGCCGACGCGCCCGCGCCCCTGTCCGTCTATGGCGCCACCAAGCTCGAGGGCGAGCGGCGCATCCAGGCCTCGGGCTGCCGCCACCTGATCCTGCGCACCAGCTGGGTCTACGCCGCGCGCGGCGGCAACTTCGCCAGGACCATGCTGCGCTTAGGGCAAGAGCGCGAGCGCCTGACGGTAATCGACGACCAGTGGGGCGCGCCCACCGGTGCCGAGCTGCTGGCCGACGTGACGGCCCACGCCCTGCGCCACCTGCAGGCGCGGCCCGAGGACGGCGGCCTCTACCACTGCACGGCCAGCGGCGCGACCACCTGGCACGCCTACGCGAGCTACGTCCTGGCCCAGGCCCGGCGCTGCGCTCCATCGCTCGCCCTCAAGGTCACCGAGATCGCGCCGGTTCCCACCACCAGCTTCCCCACGCCGGCGCGGCGGCCCCACAACTCGCGCCTGGATTGCAGCCGGCTGCAATCCACCTTCGGCCTTGCCCTGCCGCCGTGGCAGCAGGGCGTGGCGCGCATGCTCGCCGAAATCCTCTGAAACCCCTCCTGCCATGACGACGATGACGACGACACGACGCAAGGGCATCATCCTCGCCGGCGGCTCCGGCACGCGCCTGCACCCGGCAACGCTGGCCATCAGCAAGCAGCTGCTGCCGGTGTATGACAAGCCGATGATCTACTACCCCTTGAGCACCCTGATGCTCGCCGGCATCCGCGAGATCCTCGTCATCAGCACGCCGCAGGACACGCCGCGTTTCGAGCAGCTGCTGGGCGACGGCAGCCAGTGGGGCATCGAGCTGCGGTACGCCGTGCAGGAGAGTCCCGACGGCCTGGCCCAGGCCTTCCTGATCGGCGAGCAGTTCCTTTCGGGCAGCGCGAGCGCGCTGGTGCTGGGCGACAACATCTTCTACGGCCATGACCTGCAGGAGCTGCTGGCCAGCGCCGATGCGCGCGAGGATGCGGCCAGCGTCTTTGCCTACCACGTGCACGACCCCGAGCGCTACGGCGTGGCCGAGTTCGACGGGCGGGGCAGGGTGCTGTCGCTGGAGGAAAAGCCGGCGAACCCGAAGAGCAGCTACGCCGTCACCGGCCTGTATTTCTACGACGGCCAGGCGGCCGAGCTGGCCCGGCGCCTCACGCCCTCGGCCCGCGGCGAGCTGGAGATCACCGACCTGAACCGCCTGTACCTCGAGCAGGGCCGGCTGCACGTGGAGATCATGGGCCGCGGCTACGCCTGGCTCGACACCGGCACGCACGACAGCCTGCTGGAGGCGGGCCAGTTCATCGCCACGCTGGAGAGCCGCCAGGGCCTGAAGATCGCCTGTCCGGAGGAAGTCGCCTGGCGCAGCGGCTGGATCGACGACCGGCAGCTCGAGCGCCTCGCCCAGCCCCTGACCAAGAACGGCTACGGCCAGTACCTCAAGCGGCTGCTCACGGAAAAGGTGTACTGATGAAAGCCACCCGCCTGGCGATCCCCGACGTCGTGTTGATCGAGCCGCGCGTCTTTGGCGACGCGCGCGGCTTCTTCTTCGAGAGCTTCAACCAGAAGGCCTTCGACGAGGCGACCGGCACCAGCTACCAGTTTGTCCAGGACAACCACAGCCGCTCGGGCCGGGGCGTGCTGCGTGGCCTGCACTACCAGATCCGCCAACCCCAGGGCAAACTGGTACGCGTGGTGCGGGGGGCCGTGTGGGACGTGGCGGTGGACATCCGCAAGAGCTCGCCCACTTTCGGGCAATGGGTGGGCGCCGAGCTGTCGGAGGACAACCAGCACCAACTCTGGGTGCCGCCGGGCTTCGCGCATGGCTTCGTGGTGCTCAGCGAGACGGCGGATTTCCTCTACAAGACCACCGACTACTACGCGCCGGAGCACGAGCGCTGCATTGCGTGGAACGATGCGCAGCTGGCCATCCAGTGGCCGTACCAGGGCGAGCCGGTGCTGTCGGGCAAGGATGCGCAGGGCGTGGCGCTCAGAGACGCGGAGGTGTTCGACTGAGCGCCGCCCGTGAAAGCGGGAGGCGACTACACTTGTCGGTTTCCTGCGGGGTCGGTTGCCAATTTCCCGAAGACCGGCGGACTTCTATTCCCTTGCCATGAGCCCTTCCTCTACCTTGGATCATCCTGACCCTGAGCTGGCAGGAGTTGCGGCTCCGCGCCTGGGCGAGCTGCTCGTGCAGGAAGGCAAGGTCAGCGCGCGCGACATCGAACGCGCGCTGCTGGCGCAGCAGGAGATGGGCGGGCTGCTGGGCCGCGTGCTGGTGCGCCTCGGGCTGGTGTCGGAGCTGGACGTGGCCCACACCCTGTCGCGCCAGCTGGGCCTGCCTTTCGTCGCGGCCGAGGCCTTCCCCGAGATCATGCCCGAGGTCGAGGGCCTGTTGCCCGAGTTCCTCCAGACCCACGGCGTGTTCCCGCTGGCCGCGCCCGAGGGCGAGCTGCACGTGGCCATGGCCACGCCGCAGGATCCTTTCATCCTGAAGGCGCTGCGCCTGGCGACCGGCCGCACGGTCGTGCCGCACCTCGCCCTGGAGAGCGCCATCGAGCGCGCCCTGGCCGAGCCGGTGGAAGAAGAAGCGCAAGGCGAGGGCGACGGCCTGCTCGGCGACGGGCTGGATGGTGGGGATTTCGTCGAACACCTGAAAGACCTGGCCAGTGAGGCGCCGGTCATCCGCCTGGTCAACACCATCATCGGCCGCGTGATTGATCTGCGCGCTTCCGACATCCACCTGGAGCCCTTCGACGACGGCCTGCACGTGCGCTACCGCGTGGACGGCGTGATCCACCCCGGCGAGACCATCCCGCCGCGGCT
>NZ_ALEE01000225.1 GCF_000282995.1 Melaminivora alkalimesophila | reverse complement strand
CCCGCCGCGGCTGTCGGCGGCGGTGAGCTCGCGCGTCAAGCTGCTCGCGCACCTGGACATCGCCGAGCGCCGCCTGCCGCAGGACGGGCGCATCAAGACCCGCGTCAAGGGCCGCGAGCTGGACCTGCGCGTGTCCACCGTGCCCACCGTGCACGGCGAGAGCGTGGTCATGCGCGTGCTCGACCGCGCGAGCGTGCGCCTGCAGCTCGACACCATGGGCTTCGAGCGGGACACGCTGGCGCGCTTCAACGAGCTGCTGGCGCGGCCCCACGGCATCCTGCTGGTGACCGGCCCGACGGGCTCGGGCAAGACCACCACGCTGTATGCGGCGCTGTCCAAGATCGACTCCCAGGCGCACAAGATCATCACCGTCGAAGACCCGGTGGAATACCAGCTGGAGGGCATCAACCAGATCCAGGTGCATCCGCAGATCAACCTGACGTTTGCCAACGCGCTGCGCTCGATCCTGCGCCAGGACCCGGACATCATCATGATCGGCGAGATGCGCGATGGCGAGACGGCGCAGATTGCCGTGCAGTCGGCCCTCACGGGCCACCTGGTGCTGTCCACGTTGCACACCAACACGGCCGCCGGCGCCGTGATCCGCATGCAGGACATGGGGGTGGAGAGCTACCTCATCACCTCCTCGGTCAACGGCGTGCTGGCCCAGCGCCTGGTGCGCACGCTGTGTCCGCACTGCAAGGAAGCCTACGAGCCGGGCGAACAGGTGCGCATCGCCACCGGCCTGTCGCGCTTTGCCCCGCCCGGCCAGCCCATCTACCGCGCCGTGGGCTGCGCGCAGTGCCGCCAGTCCGGCTACCGCGGCCGCACCGGCATCCACGAACTCTTCGTGCTGGACGAGCCCATGCGCCGCGCCATCATCGAGGGCAAGGACGCCAACTCGCTGCATCTGCTGGCCACCCAGGCCGGCATGCTCAGCCTGTACGAGGACGGGCTGCGCAAGGTGGCGGCCGGCGTGACCACGCTCGACGAGGTGGCGCGCGTCACGCAGGACCAGAGCGATGCCTGACTTCGTCTGGCGCGCGGCCACCGCCGCGGGCAAGGTCGAGGAAGGGCGCCTGTCCGCGCCCAGCAGCGCCGCGGCCCTGCGCCAGCTGCGCGAGCAGGGGCTCACGCCGCTGCGCATCGATGACGCAGCCAGCGCCCCTGCCTCCATCGGCCGGGCCGCCGGCGCGGCCGCCAGCGC
>NZ_ALEE01000224.1 GCF_000282995.1 Melaminivora alkalimesophila | reverse complement strand
GCGGCCGCCAGCGCCCCGGCCGGTGCCGTGCCGCGCGCCCGCCAGGGCAAGGGGCCCGTCAACGCCGCCGACGTGCTGGCACTGACTTCCGAGCTGGCCATCATGCTGCGCGCCGGCCTGGCGCTGGACAACGCCCTGCGCGTGCTCATCGACATGAGCCACAAGCCGAGCGTCGGCGCCCTGGTGCAGGGCATCCTGGACGCCGTCAAGGGCGGCACGCCCCTCAGCCGCGCGCTGGCCGCGCACCCGGGCCTGTTCAACGACTTCTACGTCAACATGGTGCGCTCGGGCGAGGTGAGCGGCCAGATGTCGGCCGTGCTGGACCGCCTCGTCGAGCACATGGAGCGCCAGCGCGCCCTGCGCGAGAGCGTGGTCTCGGCCACCATCTACCCCGCCATCCTGCTGGCCGTGGCCGTGCTCTCGCTCGTCGCCATGCTCGGCTTCGTGGTGCCGCAGTTCGAGAAACTCTTCACCGACATGGGCGACGCGCTGCCGCTGCCCACGCGCGTGGTCATGGAGATGGGCCGGGCCTTTCGGCAGTACGGCCTGTTGATCGGCGCGGCGGCGGTGGGGGGCGTCATGCTCCTGCTGCGCTGGCTGCGCTCGCCTGCCGGGCGGCAATGGTGGCAGGCGCGGCTGCTGGGCCTGCCGCTGGTCGGGCGGCTGGCCCAGCGCTACCAGCTCACGCTGTTCGCGCGCTCGCTTGGCACCTTGCTGGGCAATGGCGTGCCCATGCTCACCGCCCTGCACATCGCCACCGACACCGTGGGCAACGCCGTGCTGCGCCAGGCCCTGGCCAAGGTCGCGCCCATCGTCAAGGAGGGCGGCAAGGTCGTGCAGGCGGTGTCCGCCACGGGAATTTTTGAACCTTTGGCCATCAACCTCATCCGAGTGGGAGAGGAGACGGGCCGCATCGGCCCGATGATGCTGGAGCTGTCCAACATCCTCAATCGCGAGGTGGAAACGGGCATCAAGCGCCTGCTGACGCTGGTCGAGCCGGTGCTCATCCTGGTGCTGGGCGTGCTGATCGCGGCCATCATCGTCTCCATCCTGCTCGGGATTCTGTCCATCAATGACCTCGCCGTATAACCCCCTCTTCCGCAAGGAGCCCTCCGCCATGGCGCACGCATCTTTTCCCCGCCGCGCGCGCGGCTTCACCCTGATCGAGCTGCTGGTGGTGCTGGCCATCCTGACGCTGCTCGCCGGCCTGGTGGGCCCGCGCGTGCTCAACCAGCTGGGCGGCGCCAAGTCCAAGACGGCGGCGGTGCAGATCGCCGACATCGAGAAGGCGCTGGAGATCTACAAGCTCGACGTCGGGCGCTACCCCACCAACGAGGAGGGCCTGGCCGCGCTGATGCAACGCCCCGGTTCTGCCTCGGGCTGGAATGGGCCTTACCTCAAGGGCGACGCCGTGCCGACCGACCCCTGGGGCCACCCGTTCCGCTACGCCAACCCCGGCCCGGGCGGTGGGATCGAGATCCTGTCGCTCGGCGCGGACGGTGCGCCCGGTGGCGAGGGCGAGAACGCCGACATCCGCAACGCCCACTGACCTTCCCCTGCGGCGCGGCTTCAGTGCGCGAACGCGGCTTCACGTTGATCGAGCTCATGGTGGTGTTTGCCATCATGGCGCTCATCATGGCGGTGGCCCCGCTGGCCTACGACCGGATGCACGTCGCTGCCCAGTACCGCGAAACCGTGCGCGGCATCGCGACCGGCCTGCGCGCCGCGCGCCAGCACGCCGTGCTCACCGGGCAGGACGCGCTCTTCAGCGTCGATCTGGAGCGGCGCGCCTATGGGTTGCAGGGCGCGCCCGAACGCGCCATCCCCGAAGCCATCTCGGTGCGCGCGACGGTGGCGGCCAGTGAGGCGCAGGAAGGGCGGTTCACCATCCGCTTCCTGGCATCGGGCGGCGCCAGTGGCGGCAGCGTGGACGTGGAGAAACCCTCGGGCGACGGTGTGCGGTTGCGCGTCGACTGGTTCTCCGGCCGGATCGAGCAGGAAGCATTGCAGCCATGAAGCGGCGCCTGTCTGCGTCGGATGGTTTTTCCCTGCTGGAGCTCCTGGTTGCCTTCGCCATCATGGCGATGGCGCTGGGCATGGTCTACCGCGCCACCGGGGGCGCCGTGCGCAGTGTGACCGGCATCGAAGAGCGCCAGCGCGCATTGTGGTTGATCGAGTCGGTGCTGGCCCAGGTGGACGGCGTGCCCGAGCAGGGCCTGGTCCTGGAAGGAGAAGCCCAGGAATTGCGCTGGACCCTGCACACTGCTCCCTACGCGGGGGGCAGCGCTGACCCTGGGGCGCCGCGCCTGCACGAGGTGCAGGTGGTGGTGCATTGGAGCGATGGCGGGCAGCCGCGCCAAGTGGAACTCACGGCCCTGCGCCCCCAGAGGGTGCCACCGACACCCAGGAGTGGGTCATGACGGACGCCGCGCTGCTTTCTCGCAGATGGAGCCGGAAGCAAGCAGGCTTCACGCTGCTCGAAATCCTGGTCGTCATGGCCCTGTTGTCGGTGCTCATGCTGGCCATGGTCTCTGCGCTGCGCGGTGTGGGCCAAGGCGGCGACCGGGTGGAAGCCCGGCTGCAGCAGCTGGACGATGAGCGCCTGGCAGCAGGCTTCCTGCGCAACGCCCTGGGGCGCATCTCGGCCCGTTCAGTGACCACCCCGCGAGGCACTGGGCCGCTGTTCGAGGGCGCGCCGGACCACGTCGCCTGGGTGGGCGTCATGCCGGCACGCTATGGCGCCGGCGGGCGGCACTTCTTCCGGCTGGCCGTCGAGGATATCGACGGGAATTCGGCGCTGGTGCTGCGCTACCTTCCCTGGGTCGACCAGCCGGGCTTCCCCGACTGGAGCGGTGCCCCCTACCAGGTCGTCGTCCCCGGGGTCCAGGCCCTTGGACTGCGCTATGAGGACGCGCGCCAGCCCGATCCGGCCCAAGCGTGGAGCGAAGCGTGGGCGATCGCCGATGACCTGCCTGCCCGCATCGCCCTTCTGATGCAGGGCGAGCGCCTGTCGATGGACCGCATGGTGGTTCCCCTGCGGGTCCTGCCGGCGTCCGACCCGCGCGGCGGCGGTGAGGAAGTCATCGGAGGGGGGAAGATATGAGCTGCCGGCAGCGCGGCCTGGCGCTCGTCGCGGTGTTGTGGCTGGTGGCCGCGCTCAGCCTGATGGCCACGGCCATGACCCAATCCGTGCGCAGCGAGGCGCGCACCACGGCGCGCACGCGCGACCTGGTCGTGGCCTCGGCCCTGGGCGAGTCCGCCATGCAGCTTGCGCTGCAATCGCTGGTGGTCAGCGGCAAGCGCCCGGACCGCCTGGTGCGCGACGAGGTGCCTTACGCGGGTACGCTGGTGGCGGTGCAGGCGGCGCCCCTGAACGGCTACATCGACATCAACCGCGCCCCGGTCGAGCTGCTGGCGCAGATGCTGCAGACCGCCGCCGGGTTGCCGCCAGACCGCGCCGGCCCGCTGGCCCACGCCATCGTCGAGCATCGCACCACCGCCGGCCCCAGCGGTCGGCCCGACACCTTCGAGGCGCCCGAGGACCTGCTGCGCGTTCCCGGGCTGGAATACCCCGTCTATGCCGGCATCGCGCCGCTGGTGACGGCAGGCCTGGGGGGCTCGGGCGGCGTCAACCCGCTGGCGGC
>NZ_ALEE01000223.1 GCF_000282995.1 Melaminivora alkalimesophila | reverse complement strand
AACCCGCTGGCGGCGCCGCCGCAGGTGCTGCGCGTCCTGGCGGCTGGCAACGACGCTGCCGTGGCGCATTTCCTGGCAGGGCGCGAGGCGGACCAGGTGGGGCTGGACCAGAGCGCCTTCAACGCGGCCTGGCTCGACAGCGGCGGCAGCGAAGGCGTGGAGCTGGTGGCGCGCGTGCCGCTGGCCGATGGCGGGGCGGTCCGCGTGGTGCGGCGTTACTTCCTCGGTGCGCGCGGCACGGACGGGTTACCATGGCGGGTTTTCCACGCCGAGAATTTCTTCGAACCCCCTGCGGTTTCCGGTCCCTAGCGACATGACTTCCCCTTCCTCGGAACTCCGGCTCTTCGGCCTCGACCTGTCCACGGCCGGGCGGCAGGCCCGCCAGGCGTGGTGCAGGGTGCTGCGCCTGCCGGCGCTGGCCTGGCTGGGGCCGCGGCCCGTGGTGCTGTTGCACGAGGCGGACGGCGGCCTGGGCCTGTGGGAGCCGCAGGGCAGCGGGGTCTTCCACCGCCGGGGCGACGGAGCGCCCGGGACACGCGCGGCCTTCGAAGCGGTCGAGTTGCCGGAAGAGGTGGTGCTGCGGCGCCAGCTCGCGCTCCCTGCGCTGGGCCAGGAGGAGCTGGCGCGCGCCATCGAGATGGACGCACAGGCCAGCAGCCCCTTTCCCCAGTCGGAGCTGGTGTGGGGGCACGGTCCGGTGCGGCCCGACGGGCGCTCGGGCCAGGTGCGGGTCGAGCTCGCACTGGCCTCGCAGCGCAGCGTCGAGCAATGCCTGGCTGGCACCGGCCGCACCCCGGACGGCCCGCTGCCGGAGGTCTGGGTGCGCAGCGCCGATGGCCCGGCGTTCGCCTTTGCGTTCGAGGGCTATGGCCAGGAGCGTCGCCGCCGGGCCGAACGCCGCGGCTGGAGGGTTCTCGCCCTGTTGGCCCTGTTGGCGCTGGGGTTGCTGGTGGCCATTGCCATCACACCGACTCTCCAGCTGCGCCAGCGCGCCCTGCAGGCGGTGGCTGCCTCCGACCGGATGGTCGAGCAAACCCGTTCCCAGGTCGCCAAGCGCGAAGCGCTGCTGGCGGCCAACGAACAACTGCGGAGCCTGGGCGAAGTGATTGGCCAGCGGCCCAGCCCCTTGCGCACGCTGCACACCCTGACCCAGGTGCTCGGCGATGAGACGGTGCTCCAGCGCCTGCAGATCGAAGGCCGCACCGTTCTCATCGCTGGCCACACGCCCGATACCGCCGCCATGATGCAAAAGCTCAGCGCCCAGCCGGGTTTCAAGGGCGTGCGCGCCCCGTCCGCCGCCACGCGCCCGGCCGGCGCCACCAAGGAAAGTTTCCAGGTCGAGTTCATCCTCGACGACGAGGCCGCCGCCAGCTCGGCGGCCAGTGTCCAGCCCCCTGGGGCGCAGGGGCAACGCCCGGAGGCCCAGCCATGAACCGGCCCACCGCCCGCGACTGGGCCTGGGTGGCCGCCACGCTGGCGCTGGTGCTGCTGCCCCTGCTGTTTGGCGCAGGTTACGTCTGGCGCAAGCACCACTGGGCGCAGGCGGAACTGGAGCGCATTGCCCCGCGCTACGCCCGCCTGGCCGGATTGCAGGAGGCGCCCCAGCTCGACGAGCGGCTGGCGGCCGCCCGGCAGCGGCTTGCCCAATATGTCTACCCCGCCGACATGGATGCGACCCAGGCCGGCAACGACGCGCAGCAGCGCGTGCGGGCCGTGTTCAGCGCCGCCGGCCTCACGGTGGTCAGCAGCCAGGTCCTGCCGACCAAGGTGGAGCATGGGTTCGAGCGCATCTCCCTGGCGGTGCGCGTCGAAGGCGAGCTGGTCCACCTGCAAAGCGCCCTGGCCGTTTTGCCCAGCCTGTCGCCTGCCGTGTTGGTGGACGGCATGAACGCGCAGGTCGTGGGCGTGCAACGTGCCGACCGGCCGCAGCGCCTGGCCGTCCAGTTCAACCTGTCCGTGCTGCACGCCAAACCCGCATGAAACAGCACGGCATCCGCCTTTTTCTCGCGCTCAACGCGGCGTTGGCGGCGCTGCTCGCCTGGCTGTGGCTGGGCCCCGACGGCGCGCCGCGCCACCTGCGCTGGGAGCCGCCGGCGCCCATGGCGCCGGAGCTGGGCGAGGCCGCGGCGCCCTTGCCGCAGGTCGAGGCCGTGGATACGGCGCTTTTCATCGCCACGCTCGATCGCCCCCTGTTCTCACCCAGCCGCCGGCCCGCGCCGGTGGCCCCGCCGGCTGGTGCGGCGCCCAAGGAAGAGGCGCCCGATCCGCTCGCTGGCATCCAGCTCTACGGCCTGTACGCCACCGAAGAGGGCGGCGGCATCCTGGCGCGCGTGCAGGGCAAGGTGCGCCGCATCGCCGTCAACGAAAGCCTGGGCGGCTGGACGCTCAAGTCGATTCAGGAGCGCGAGGCCGTCCTGGTGCGCGATGGCGAGGAGCGCCGTCTGCCGCTGGCCATCAGCCGTCCCGCGGCGACCGGCAGGGCGGGCGCGCC
>NZ_ALEE01000222.1 GCF_000282995.1 Melaminivora alkalimesophila | reverse complement strand
CCGCTCCTTCTGCTCCCGCCGCCGCGCCTGCCGCAGGGGCAAGCGCCGTCGGCGCCGCGGAAGAGCGCCGCCAACAAATGGAAGAAGCCCGGCGCGAGCTGCAGCGCCGCCGCAATGAACTGCGCGCCAAGGCTGGCGCCAAGCCCATAAGCCCATGAAGCACATCCCACACGCCTTGAAACGATCTCTCCTGCTGGCTGGGGCCCTGGCGTTGCCCTGGGGCCTGCAGGCCCAGCCCCTGGCGGGCACGGAGGCCCCCGCCCCGGACGCGGCGGCCCCCGCCCCTGCGGTCGAGCCCGAGGCCGCCGCGCCGCGCGAGGAGCCCCGCATCATCCGCGGCAACGACCGCGTGTACAACGCTCCCGCGGCGCTGCCTCCCGTCCAGGGCGCGGCCAGTTCCTACAAGTTCGAGGACGCGCCCATCGTGGAGGTGGTCCACGTCTTCATGCGCGAAGTCCTCAAGGTGGACTACGTGCTGCACCAGCCGCTCTCGGGCAGCGTCACGCTCGCCACGCGCGGCCCCGTCTCGCCCGACGATGCGCTGGCCCTGCTCGAAGGCGCGCTGCAGGCCAACGGCCTGGCCATGGCGCGCGACACACGTGGCGTTTACCACGTCGGGCGTCCGGAGAACCTGCGCAGCGTCGCCGGCAACCTGCGCCAAGCCGGAAAGGACCCGCTGCCGCCCGGTTACGGGGCCGTGCTCGTGCCGCTGCAATACATCGGCGCCAATGAGATGGCCACCATCCTGCGGCCCATGGCGCCGCCCGAGGCCATCGTGCGCGTGGATACGGTGCGCAACCTGCTGGTGCTCGCCGGCACGCGCAACCAGGCCGAAGGCTGGCTCGACATCGTGCGCACCTTCGACATCGACCTGCTCAAGGGCATGTCGGTGGGCCTGTTCCCGCTCAAGCACGCCTCTGTGCAGGAGGTGGAAGCGGCGCTGCGCCTCGTCAGCGGCGGGGCCGCGGCGCCCGGGGCCGGGGGCGCGCGGGCGCCAGCGCCGGCAGGCGGCAACGTCGCCAACCCCGCGGCGGCCA
>NZ_ALEE01000221.1 GCF_000282995.1 Melaminivora alkalimesophila | reverse complement strand
TATTGCACTGAAAACGAGGAGACCCCTGTTCGCGTTGGCTTCCTATGGTCGGCGCGATCCCGCTTCCCTGGAACAGTTGCGCGCCACCTTTGCAAAGGAAGGCATTCCCCCGGAATTTCTGTCACATTACGAGGCTGATGGACCCTTTGCATGTCTTAGACAGAATGACGGGTTAAGTGACAAATTTTGACGACCAGAACTTTCCGGTGCACACTGTCACATAATCGAACGTATATGTGACAGGTACGACATGCTGATAGGCTACATGCGGGTATCGAAGGCGGACGGCTCCCAGGCTACCGATTTGCAGCGCGACGCGCTGATTGCCGCCGGGGTCGATCCAGTACATCTTTACGAGGACCAGGCATCCGGCATGCGCGAGGATCGGCCCGGCTTGACGAGCTGCCTGAAGGCGTTGCGAACTGGCGACACACTGGTCGTGTGGAAACTGGATCGGCTCGGACGCGACCTGCGACATCTCATCAACACCGTGCACGACCTGACTGGGCGCGGCATCGGCTTGAAGGTATTAACCGGGCACGGCGCGGCCATCGACACCACGACCGCCGCCGGCAAGCTGGTCTTTGGCATCTTCGCCGCCCTGGCCGAGTTCGAGCGCGAGTTGATCGCGGAGCGCACGATTGCCGGCCTAGCCTCGGCCCGCGCGCGCGGGCGGAAAGGCGGCCGGCCGTTCAAGATGACCGCCGCCAAGCTGCGGCTGGCGATGGCGGCAATGGGTCAGCCAGAGACCAAGGTCGGCGACCTGTGCCAGGAACTTGGCGTCACGCGGCAGACCCTGTATCGGCATGTTTCACCCAAGGGTGAGCTACGTCCAGATGGCGAGAAGCTACTCAGCCGAATTTGATGCCGGCATGAGGCAACGTAGCGACAGCGTGGTTTGTCTCAATGGGAAGCGCTCATGATCGATCTTTGAAGGCCCGCAGCAGTCGTGTCACAGACAGGACGAACAAACCGGTCAGCGTGAGGGCTGCGATACCCCAGTACTCTCCGATGAACGCGCCGGCCGTCGTGCCGGCCAGCACAATGGCGAGAATCGGCAAATGGCAGGGACAGGTGAGCACGGCCAGCGCGCCCCACAGGTAGCCGGTGATCGGTTTGTGCGTCTCGGACGGCAAGCGCTCGGGGCTGTTCATGGCAGACTCTCCGCGTGCTGTGCCGGCTCGGTCGGCATGGTGGCCAACTGCACCTCCAGATCGGCCAACGCTTCGCGCCGACGCTCGACGAACTGGCGCAGAACGGCAAGCTGCGCGGCCGCTTCATCGCCGTCCGCAGCATCCAGCGCCCGGCACAGCCGCGCCAGCGCGTCCAGGCCGGTGCCCGCCTCGAAGGCCGCCCGCACGAAGCACAGCCGTTGCAAGGCGGCATCATCGAACAGGCCATAGCCGCCCGGGGTGCACGCCACCGGACGCAGCAATCCGCGCAGCAGGTAGTCGCGCACGATATGCACGCTCACCCCGGCATCAAGGGCCAGCCGGGACACGGTGTAGGCGCTCATTGAAAACCTCCTTTTTTATCCAGCGCAGCAGGAAAGCTGCTTCACGTCCTTGTTGAAGGTCTGCGCCGCAAGCTTCAACCCCTCGACCATTGTCAGGTAGGGGAACAACTGGTCGGCCAGTTCCTGCACCGTCATGCGGTTGCGGATGGCGAGCACCGCCGTCTGGATCAGTTCGCCCGCTTCCGGGGCCACCGCCTGCACGCCGATGAGCCGTCCGCTACCTTCCTCGATGACCAGCTTGATGAAGCCGCGTGTGTCGAAGTTGGCAAGCGCTCGCGGAACGTTGTCGAGTGTCAGCGTGCGACTGTCGGTCTCGATGCCATCGTGGTGCGCTTCCGCCTCGCTGTAGCCCACGGTGGCGACTTGCGGGTCGGTGAACACCACTGCCGGCATCGCGGTCAGATTGAGGGCTGCGTCGCCGCCGGTCATGTTGATCGCGGCACGGGTGCCGGCGGCCGCTGCCACGTAGACGAACTGCGGCTGGTCGGTGCAGTCGCCGGCCGCGTAGATGTTCGGGTTGCTCGTGCGCATGCCTTGGTCGATAACGATGGCCCCTTGCGCATTGACAGTGACCCCCGCCGCGTCCAGCGCGAGGCTGCGCGTATTCGGTGCCCGACCGGTGGCAACCAGCAACTTGTCAGCGCGCAATTCACCGTGTCCGGTGGTCAGCACGAATTCGCCGTTCACATGGGCGACCTGGCTGGCTTGCGTGTGCTCCAGCACCTCGATGCCCTCGGCGCGGAAAGCGGCTGTCACGGCCTCGCCGATGGCCGGGTCTTCCCGGAAGAACAAGGTGCTGCGTGCCAGGATCGTGACCTGGCTGCCGAGCCGGGCAAAGGCTTGCGCCAGTTCCAACGCCACCACCGACGAACCGATCACGGCCAGGCGTGCGGGAATGGTGTCGCTGACAAGCGCTTCGGTGGAAGTCCAGTAGGGTGACTCTTTCAGGCCCGGAATCGGCGGCACGGCCGGACTGGCACCGGTGGCGACCAGGCAGCGGTCGAACGTTACCTCGCGCTCGCCACCCTCGTTCAAACGGACGACCAGGCTCTGGTCGTCCTTGAAACGCGCTTCACCGTGCAAAACGGTGATGGCTGGATTGCCGTCCAGGATGCCTTCGTATTTGGCGTGCCGCAGTTCATCGACACGGGCCTGCTGCTGGGCCAGCAGTTTGCTGCGGTCAATCGCAGGCACAGTTGCCGCAATACCGCCGTCGAACGGACTTTCCCGGCGCAGATGGGCAATATGGGCAGCGCGGATCATGATCTTGGACGGCACACAGCCGATATTGACGCAGGTGCCGCCGATGGTGCCGCGTTCGATCAGCGTGACCGTCGCGCCTTGCTCGACGGCCTTCAGCGCCGCCGCCATCGCGGCCCCGCCGCTGCCAATGATGGCGATATGCAAACCGGCGCCCTCAAGTGCATCACGGATTTTTGGTTCATCTTTGAAATCACCAACCCGGATCGAGCCTTGATAACCCAATGCGGCGATGGCGGCCAGCAGTTGGTTGTGGCTCACGGCGGTGTCTGCCATGACTTGCGCGCGGCTTTCTGGATAGGACACCACAGCGGCATTCACGCCGGGAATCTTTTCCAAAGCATCTTTGACATGGGTGGCGCAGGATGTGCAGGTCATGCCATTCACGGTGATTTCGGTCATTTTTTTACTCCATTGAATTTCGGGGTGCAGCAGGCATCGGCTTGGCGTTTTCGTTGGATGGCGTAGATGGTCAAGCCGATGAAAATCGCCAGCGCAGGCAGCAGCACATAGTCCAGATAGCCGGTCAGCGCGGACAAGCCGACCACACCGAGCAAAATGACCAGAACAGGGGTGAAGCAACACAGCGCCACGAGGGTTGTGCCAATGATGCTGACCCGCAGCAGTGTCTTCGGGTCTTTCATGATCAGTTCTTGACTGATGATGGGTAGCCCGCATCCTCGGTAGCCTTGGTCAGTTTCTGCACGCTGGTCTTGGCATCATCGAAGGTGACCACCGCTTCGCGCGTCTCGAAGGTCACGTCAACTTTACTGACGCCATCGACCTTGGAAATCGCCTTCTTGACAGTGATCGGACAGGCCGAGCAGGTCATGCCCGGTACGGACAGCGTAACGGTCTGGGTGGCGGCCCACACGGGGGCAACAACGGCAGCGAGGGCAAGGGCGGAAAGCAGCTTTTTCATGGTGAACTCCTGTGATCAATAGAAAAATGGCACGACGTAGGGAAATCCGAGCGCGACCAAAACCAGCACGGCCACGCCCCAGAAAATGAGCTTGTAAGTAGCTCGCACTTGGGGAATCGCGCAAACCTCACCCGGTTTGCAGGCGGCTGACGGCCGGTAGATGCGCCGCCAGGCGAAGAACAACGCCACCAGCGCCACGCCGATAAAGATGGGGCGATAGGGTTCCAACACCGTCAAGTTGCCGATCCAAGCGCCGCTGAACCCCAAGGCGATCAGAACCAGCGGCCCGAGGCAGCAAGCCGAGGCGAGGATGGCGGCCAGCCCGCCAGTGAAGAGCGCGCCGCGCCCGTTTTGAGGTTCAGACATACGTTTGTCCTTTCGAATCTGAATTGGATAGCTTAAGCTTACTTCCGTAGTTATGTACGGAGTCAAGCGATATGGAAAACAATTTGGAGAACCTGACCATTGGCGTTTTCGCCAGGACGGCCGGGGTCAATGTGGAGACCATCCGGTTCTATCAGCGCAAGGGCTTGCTCCCGGAACCGGACAAGCCTTACGGCAGCATTCGCCGCTATGGCGAGACGGATGTAACGCGGGTGCGCTTCGTGAAATCAGCCCAGCGGTTGGGCTTCAGCCTGGATGAGATCGCCGAGCTGCTGCGGCTGGAGGATGGCACCCATTGCGAGGAAGCCAGCAGCCTGGCCGAGCACAAGCTCAAGGACGTGCGCGAGAGGATGGCTGACCTGGCGCGCATGGAGGCCGTGCTGTCTGATTTGGTGTGCGCCTGCCATGCGCGGAAGGGGAACGTTTCCTGCCCGCTGATTGCGTCACTGCAAGGGAAGAAAGAACCGCGCAGTGCGGACGCGGTGTAGCCCGAGGGAACTACGCCTTAGCGTGCTTTATTTTCCGTTTTCTGAGGCGACTCCAACGTCAGAAAAGACCGTGCGGTCGACTTTTGATATTTCGTGTGTTGATTTCCACGCAGAAGTGACCCACTAACCCCCAGGATTTCCATCTAAACCTGACCCACGTACTAACCCTAACCTGCTGCTTTGTTGAGCAGCAGGAGACCAGGAGTGATAGACGTGGCAACACTGAGTGTCATCAGGCGCTGGGCCCTGCGAGAGCAGTTGTCCATCCGAGAGATCGCCCGCCGCACGGGCCTCTCGCGCAACACCATCCGCAAGTACCTGCGCGCAGGCGAGGCCGAGCCGCACTATGCCAAGCGGGTCAGTCCATCCAAGCTCGATCCCTTCGCATCGAAGCTCTCGGGCTGGCTCAAGACGGAAGCTGGCCGATCCCGCAAGCAGCGGCGTACCGTCAAGCAGATGTACGCTGATCTGCAGGCCCTGGGCTATACCGGCTCCTACAACCGGGTTGCCGCCTTTGCCCGGCTGTGGCAAGAGCAGCGCGTGGTGGCCCAGCAGACCACCGGCCGCGGCACCTTCGTTCCCCTGGCCTTCGGCCCAGGTGAGGCCTTCCAGTTCGACTGGAGCGAGGACTGGGCAGTGCTGGCCGGAGTGCGCACCAAGCTGCAAGTGGCCCACTTCAAGCTCAGCCACAGCCGAGCGTTCTACCTGCGCGCCTATCCGCTGCAGACGCACGAGATGCTGTTTGACGCTCACAACCATGCGTTCGTAGTTCTGGGCGGTGTGCCCCGCCGTGGCATCTACGACAACATGCGCACCGCTGTAGACCGGGTGCGCCGTGGCAAGGAGCGCGACGTCAATGCGCGCTTTGCGGCCATGGTCAGCCACTTCCTGTTCGAGGCCGAGTTCTGCAATCCCGCGTCGGGCTGGGAGAAGGGCCAGGTGGAGAAGAACGTGCGCGACGCCCGCCATCGTCTGTGGCAGGTGGTGCCGCCATTCCCAGGCCTGACTGAGCTCAACGCCTGGCTTGAGGAGCGCTGCGTGGCCTTATGGAATGAGATCGAGCATGGCAAGCTGCCGGGCACCGTCGCGGATATCTGGGCTCAAGAGAAGGCAACCTTGATGCCGATGCCTCGGCCCTTCGATGGCTTTGTGGAGCACACCAAGCGCGTCTCGCCCACCTGCTTGGTCCACTTCGAGCGCAACCGCTACAGCGTGCCGGCCCCGTATGCCAACCGGCCTGTGAGCCTGCGGGTCTACGCAGACCGCTTGGTGATTGCCGCCGAAGGCCAGATCGTGTGCGAGCACCAGCGCCTGATCGAGCGTAACCACCATGGTGCTGGGCTGACCGTCTACGACTGGCGCCACTACTTGGCGGTGCTGCAGCGCAAACCTGGAGCCTTGCGCAACGGTGCTCCGTTCCTGGAGCTACCAGCGGCCTTCAAGCGACTGCAGGCCACCTTGCTCAAGCAACCCGGCGGCGACCGGGAGATGGTGGAGGTTCTGGCACTGGTGCTGCACCACGACGAGCAGGCGGTACTCACCGCAGTGGAGCTGGCACTGGAGTCAGGTGCTGCCAGCAAGACCCACATCCTGAACGTGCTCCATCGCCTGCTGGACGGCAAGCCCGCTCCAGCACCGGTCACTTCGCCCCAGGCCCTCAAGCTGGCGGTGGAACCCCAGGCCAATGTGCTTCGCTACGACCAATTGAGGGAGGTGCGCTATGCGTCATGACCCTGCCATCGCTTCCATCGTGATCATGTTGCGCGAGCTCAAGATGCACGGTATGGCCCAGGCGGTTGCGGAACTGGCTGAGCAAGGTGCACCGGCCTTCGATGCGGCACAGCCCATCCTGTCTCAACTGCTCAAGGCCGAGACCGCCGAGCGGGAGGTGCGCTCGGTAGCCTACCAATTGAAGGTGGCCAGATTCCCGGCGTACCGGGACCTGGCTGGGTTTGACTTCGGCCACAGCGAGGTGAACGAGGCACTGGTACGCCAGCTGCACCGGTGCGACTTCTTGGAGAACGCCAACAACGTGGTGCTGGTGGGTGGACCGGGTACGGGCAAGACCCACATCGCCACAGCCCTCGGGGTGCAAGCCATCGAGCACCATCACCGCAGGGTACGGTTCTTCTCCACGGTGGAGCTGGTCAATGCGTTGGAGGAGGAGAAGGCCAACGGCAAGCCCGGACAATTGGCCCACCGCCTGGCCTATGCCGATATGGTGATCCTGGATGAGCTGGGCTACCTGCCGTTCAGTACGTCAGGAGGCGCCTTGCTGTTCCACCTGCTGTCCAAGCTGTACGAGCGCACCAGCGTCGTGATCACCACCAACCTGAGCTTCAGCGAATGGGCCAGTGTGTTCGGGGATGCGAAGATGACTACGGCATTGCTGGACCGGCTCACGCATCACTGCCATATTCTGGAAACCGGTAACGACAGCTATCGATTCAAGCACAGCTCTGCACAGCAACCACCACAGGCCACCAAGAAGGAGAAGACAGCCAAGAACTTATCCACAACGTGAGCGTGAAGTTCACAAACCAGGGTGGGTCAGATCGAGATGGAAATGGTGGGTTAGGTTTGCGTGGAAATCAACAGTCGTAACTCCTAGTCAGAGGGTTTTGGTGATGTACTGGCCGTTGGCGAACCCGGAAACCTCCAAGATTTCCTGGATGCGCCGCGAGCCTTCGACGCGGGCGATATGAACAACCACGTGAACCGCCTCGCCGATAAGCGGTTCAATGGGTTTCGGGGAATCGGGGTGCATGCTGATGAGCATGGCGAGCCGATCCAATCCAGCTTTGGCGTTGTTTGCGTGCAGGGTTGCAGCACCTCCTTCGTGCCCGGTGTTCCAGGCCATCAACAGATCAAGGGCTTCGGGGCCGCGCACCTCGCCGACCAGGATTCGGTCGGGGCGCATGCGGAGGGTGGTTTTCAGCAGCGCCGTCATGTTCACGTCGATGCTGGTGTGGTACTGGACGTAGTTCTCGGCGGCGCACTGGATTTCGCCGGTGTCCTCGATGATGAAAACCCGCTCGGTCGGGTCTTGAATCACCATCTCGTTGATGATCGCGTTCACCAGCGTGGTCTTGCCCGAGCCGGTGCCGCCGATCACAAGGATGTTCCGGTGCGCGCGCACCGCTGCAATCAATGCCTCGCGCTGCGGCGCGGTCATGATTCCGCGTTCGACGTACTGATCGAGCGTGAAGATGGCGACGGCCTTCTTCCGAATGGCGAAGGTGGGTGCGGGCACAACCGGCGGGAGCTGGCCGGCGAAGCGACTGCCATCAAGGGGCAGCTCGCCTTCCAGGATCGGCTTGGAGCGCGTGACTTCCTTGCCGTGGTAGCCCGCGATGGTTTCGATGATGGCTTGCGCCTGCGCGACGCGCAGCGTGCCGATGCACTTCATCGGCTCGCCCAGGCGTTCGAGCCAGAGCTTGCCGTCCGCGTTGAGCATGATTTCAACGGTCTTGGGATCGTTGAGGGCGGCCAGCAGCTCCGGCCCCATGTCGCGTTCGAGCTTCTTCTTCGCCCGTTCCTTGATGCTGTTGTGTTCTGGTTTCTGGTCGGTCATTCCGTATGCCCTGTATGCCGTTGCGTTTCGCGCATTCTATACAGGTTCATACGATATACCGAACTAATTTCGACCGCAACACCGAAGCGCACAAGGGTGACTTCGGCCGCGACGTTGCATCGCGGATTGCAGGGGCGAAAGAGGCGACAACGCGGCGCATGCTCCGTGCGCCCTCGCGCCGAACCCGTGGCGTTTGCGTTATGGGTTGTCCGGGGGTTGAGCCACCCCGGCGGGCTTTAGCGGCTAAAACTTGGCTGGCTCTTGTGGCTCAGTTCCGCGCCGCTTCCCTTCCCTTCTCACATCCTGGCGTCAACTCCCTCTAAGTTTCTTCCTTGTCGCTTCGCCCCACTTCTTGACGATGAACGCCTGGTGTTCTGGCAGCACGGCCGCCACGCGCTCGAAGCCTGGCGGCAGGCTTCGGGGTGCCTTGCCGCCGGCCAGGGCGTCAAGGGCTTCTTTGTCCAGGTCGGTCGATTCAAGCAGGAGCGGCAGGGGAGTTTCAAGGGCCTGCGCAATGTCCTCCATCACCTTTAGGGAGGGGTTGGCTTTGCCAGTAGTGAGATCGGACAGGAAGGAGATCGAAACCCCCGACCTGTCCGATAGCTCCTTTTTCGTCATGTGCCGCTCATCGAGCAGCCGGAGCACGTTCGTGAAGAAGATGTAGTTGTACAAGGCCCGTATGCCTTCTCGGTGCGGGCGGCAGAAAATTTTAGCCGCTAAAGTTCTTGACCACGGACGCAGGTTTAGCTAAACTGACGACTCCATTAGCGAAAGGAGCATGACGAATGAGCCACAACCTGTTCCAGTTTATCGGTAATCTTACCCGCGATACCGACGTTCGCCATAGCGAAAACAGCGCCCGCGCCGTTTTCGACCTGGCTGTCAATCGCGTGTGGCGCAACGCAGCCGGTGCGAAGCAGGAGCAGACGGACTTCTTCCGCATCAAGTCGTTCGGCGGCCTGGCCGAGAACGCGGGCAAGTACCTGGGCAAAGGCTCCAAGGTGTTCGTCCAGGGCCGCATCGAGCCGACGAAGTACGAGAAGGACGGCAAGACCGAATACGGGTTCGATTTCATCGCCGAGGAAATCGAATACCTGGACACCAAAGCGCCAGGCGGCGGCCAGTAAGGCCAGGCCCGGCCACGGCCGGGCAGTATGCTAGGAGGGAGATTAGATGCAGAACGAGTTCAACGAGCAGGAATACAGGCGCAAGCTCATCGAGGGCGGGCTTAGCGAAGCCGACGCCACCGACCTTGCCGCCCGTACCGCCGCCGCTCGCAGGGACTCGGGCAGCGCCGGCGGGGCCTTCCGCCTCGCCGGTTCCCTCTTCGAGCTGCCGGCCACGGCCGGCGACAACGAGGCGGCTTT
>NZ_ALEE01000220.1 GCF_000282995.1 Melaminivora alkalimesophila | reverse complement strand
GAGACGGCTTTGCCGCCGAAGCTACCGACGCCGGCAAGTGCCGCCGTCGAGCGATCCGAGCGCATGGCGCAGGAATCGGCCGAGCTTGCGCGCACGATGGGCCTGCCGCCCGAACCGCGCACCGCCGTGAACAAGATGGCCGAGCAGATCGGCGCGCTGGCCCAGGACAAACGGAGTAGTGCGATGGCGACCAAGAAGCGAACGGCCGGCGGTGAGCTGGCCGAGAAGGTCAGCGAGGCCAAGCAGACGGCCTTGCTCAAGCACACGAAGCAGCAGATCAAGGACATGCAGCTCTCGCTGTTCGACCTGGCTCCCTGGCCGGATCACATGCGGGCACTGCCCAACGACTTCGGGCGGTCGGCGATCTTCACCGTCCGCAACAAGAAGGTGCCGCGCGCCGCGCTGCAAGGCCAGTCGATCTACCACGTCAACAAAGACGTGGAGATCACCTACACCGGGATCGAACTGCGCGCCGACGACGACGAGCTGGTATTCGCCCAGGTGCTGGAGTACGCGAAGCGCACCGCGCTCGGAGAGCCGGTTTCCTTCACGTTCTACGAGCTTTGCCAGGACTTGGACTGGTCAATCAACGGTCGGTACTACACAAGGGCCGAGGAATGCCTGACGCGGCTCCAGGCGTCGGCCATGCAGTTCTCATCCCAACGCATCGGCCGGCTCGAATCGGTGTCGCTGATCCGGCGCTTCCGCGTCCTGGATCGCGGCAAGCGCACGTCGCGCTGCCAGGTCGAGATCGACGCCGAAATCGTGGTGCTGTTCGCCGGCGACCACTACACGAAATTCGTGTGGGAGAAGTACCGCAAGCTGTCGCCCACCGCGCGGCGCATGTTCGACTACTTCGCCACCCACAAGGAGCCGTACCCGCTTAAGCTGGAGACGTTCCGGCTGATGTGCGGCTCGGATTCCACCCGGCCGAAGAAGTGGCGCGAGCAGGTAGGCGAAGCGTGCGACGAGCTGCGCGAAAACGGCCTGGTCGAAAGTGCGTGGGTGAACGACGACCTGGTGCATTGCAAGCGGTGATCGCCCCCCTGCCCTCCCCTGGAGCCGCCCGAGATCGAGGCGGCTTTTTTTCTCGAGCATCGCCACTTCCGGCGAGGCAGTACCGCGCACCAGCTCGCGCACGTCGAGCTGCAGCATCGTCACTTCCGGCGAGGCTGGCCACGTCCTGGCCACGTCCTGGCCACGGTCGACCATCGCCACATCCAACGATGCCCCGAGGGCCCCATCGCCACTTCCGACGATGAGATCCGCTCTTTGACATTTGAGGGGCCAAGCTGCGGGGGATTCTCCCGGCCGGCGGCCGCGAGAACCGGCTATGTCGTGCTACGCATCGAGCCAGGCGGCCACGGCCGCCCGTCTCGCCCCTGGCGGGCTTCCAGCGCCTTCCCGACGCTCACCGGGCCGGTGGCCCTCGCCGCTAGGCTACGAGGCCCTGGCGGGCCTTTCTGGCCCCTTCTCGGGGCCATAGAGGGCCGGCGCTGCCTGGTCGGCCTTGTGGATCGTTTGGGGACAAAACGCCGGCTGGTGACAGTTGAGGGGCGTTTCTTGACACTTGGGGGGCAGCGCACCCCGGCGCGATGCTGACAGATGAGGGGCCGGCCTCGAAATCGGCCGGCTGGAGCCGCGCCGGAGGCCGTCGAGGCGGCCTATGTGCTTGATCGGGCTGGCTTTATCCACAGAAGTTGTGGATAAGCCTGTTGGCAAGGCCCTTGCCGTACTGACACTTGAGGGGCGGGGGTGCTGACAGATGAGGGGCGCGATCCTTGACACTTGACGGGCAGACTATTGACCCTTGAGGGGCTTATCCATTGACACTTGAGGGGCGGCCCTTCGAGCCTTTTCCTTGGCGTATCAACGGCTTGCGCGCGTTTTCCGGTCAAGCTAACCGGCTTTTAACCCTTCATAACCTTTATATTAAACCTAGTTGTTATAACCGGGTGTCGAAAAAAGCGGCAAACCGGCCCAAGGTGCCCCGCAGAATAATCGGCCGCCGAAGGGGGGTGCCCCCCCTTCTCGATCCCACCCGGCCGCTAAAGCGGCCTCCCATCCCCCCAGGGGCGTTGCCCCTCGGCCTACGGCCTTCACCCCAAGAATGGAGCGCCTACGGCGCTACGGCTGACCATAGCCAGGCGCAAGCGCCTGGCAGAAGTTCGTGCTCTTCCAAAGGGGGCCAAGGCCCCCTCTGGACTCCCCAACTGTCAAGGCCGCGGTGACTCCTGCGCCGTCGCCAAGTCGGAAGATGGCTCCAGCTCGAAGGCCGCAAGGTTGAACGCCAAGGGAGGGGTCGGCCTGCCAGGCCCAGGGCGTGATTGCGCCCCTCAAGTGTCAAGAAGCGGGGGAATTCAGTCGTCCGCGTCGTCGTGCAGGATCGACTCGTAGTCCTGCCCGCCGTAGAACACGCCGATGATGGAAACCAGATCGCCGGCCACATCGAAGGCGATCACGGCGCGCTTGCGGTAGTTCGTGATGCGCAGGCCGGGCCGCACATCGTCGCGCATGGTGCCGCGCAGTGGAAACGTGCGCAGGCTTTCGCAATAGGTGACGATTGCCTCGGTGTAGCGAGCGGCAACGTCAGGCGACGCCGCCGCCGCGATGTAGCGGTACAGCTCGGCAAGCTGCTCTTCGGCCTCGGGCGAGAAGACGACCGCGTAGCTCATTGCGCCTTCGCATGCTCGGCGGCCAGGCGGGCGCGCACCTGGTCGGCGGTGACGGCTCGGGAGGGATCGGCTTTCAGGGCGTCATACGCCGGGCCGACCTGGTTGTGAAGCCAGGACTCGACGGCGCGATCACGCGCGAGTAGCGCACGCAGGCCGTCGCGGATGACCTCGCTTTCGCTCGCGTACTCCCCGGTCTTGACCTTCGTTTTCACCACGTCGGCCATGTCGTTCGGCAGGGTGATGCTCAGTTGCTGGGTGGTTCGCATGGCGGCCTCCATTCGGTTCAATAGGATTCAATCCTATCACTCCAAGGGGACGAAGTCCAGTTTAGCGGCTAAAGTTTAGCTAAAGTGCTTGACAGGTTAGGACATTTTGTCCTAATATACGTCTTGAAGGCCGGGCATGTCGCCCAGGTCAACTACCGGAGAGTTCCGATGAACACCCAAGACCAACCCGTCACCGCTTCCCTGGTCGCCGAGGCCCAGCGCCTCGACTTCTTGCCTACCTACTTCGGCCCGCGCCTGATGATGCGCGGCGAGGCCCTTGTGTACGCCTGGCTGCGCCGGCTCTGCGAACGCTACAACGGCGCGTATTGGCACTACTACACCCTGTCGGACGGCGGTTTCTACCTGGCCCCCGACCTGGCCGAGCGCCTGGAGATCGAGGTAGACGGCAACGGCTTCCGGGGCGAACTGTCGGCCGACGCCGCCGGCATTGTCGCAACCCTGTTCGCGCTCGGCCAGCTCGCGGCCGAGATCGCCGGCACGGACGCGGCCGACGCCCTGATCGACCGCTATCACTTCCTGCGCGGCTTCGCGGCCGGCCACCCCGAGGCCGCTGCGATCTACCGGGCTATTGACTGATGAGGGGCGGCCCCGGCTCCGGCCGGGGCTGCACCAGGAGCACGTCAAGCGATGGCGAAGCGAACAAAGCAACCGGCCCAGGCGGGCCAGGACTGGAGCGCGCCGGCGGCCGAGCTGCTGGCCGAGCTGCCGGCAGACCGTGACGGCCTGCTGGCTGCGGCCGTTGCGGCCGTGGTGGAGATCGACGCGGCTGTCATGCGCGGCGACGGGGCGGCGGCCGAGCTGGCCGGCGACCGATACGAGGCGATCATCTGGAAGCTGAACGGCGGCACGAACTTCGGGTGCATGGCCGACGACGAGGCCGCCGGCCGCGTCATCGAGCGGCATTGCGCTGCGGTGCCGGGGGACGTGCCCTTGTGGGGCCAGCGCGGCCAGTTCCTGGCCGTGGCGGGCGACGTGCGCGCCCTGGTGGAGTACGAGGCCGGTTATGGCGGGCCGCTCAACGCGCATTTTCAGTTCCACGCGGTTGACCTGGACAGGCCGTTTATCTCGGCGACGGGCTATCGCTCGCACTTCGACACGGCGCGGGGCTGCATGACCGTGGACGAGGTTGCGCGCGGCATCCTGACGGCCATGCTGGCCGAGAAGAAGCGGCCGGTGTTGATCGAGGCCAACTACCGCGACCGCTTGGCCGACGCTCCCCTGCCCGATTGGCTGGCCGGCCTGGTGCCGCCGGCGCGGCGCGAGCCGGCGACCGTGACGATCCCGCCGGGCTTCGTCTTGGTCGATGTGGTGCTGCCGGCGCACAAGGCGTTCATCGCGCGGCGCTGGGCGGCCGAGGCGGCGGGCAAGGTCAAGGCGGCCAGGGCCGCCAGGTCGAACGCCAAGGGAAAGGCCGGGGGCCGCGAGCGAGATCCCGCATCGGCGGAAACGGCGATGCGCTGCAGCACCGCCAAAGCTGACGATTGCAAGGCCGAGGCTGGGCCTGTATCGCCAGAAGCGACGATGCCGGGCGCAGGCGAAGCATCCTGCAGCACCGCCAGGAATGGCGATGCAGGCCCGGCCGACCTGGTGGAGTTCACGCCCGCACCAGGCCAACGGTGCGAGATCGTGAGCGTCCACCATCCGGTGTTCGCCAAGGAGATCGGCAAGCGCGTCATCATCGTGAAGGTGCATCCAGACACCCGCCAGGTGTGGGCGCATGACGACCGGCCGGTGACATACAAGACCAACCGCGCGGGCCGCCGTGTGGTGGATTCAGACCCGAGCTGCATTCAGTCGATCTACGGATTCGACCAACTGCGGCTTATCACGTGACCAGGAGAAGAAACGAATGACGAACGACGCCAATATCCGGCTGGAGTGCTTGAAGCCGGCCGAGCGGTGGGCGCAGCCGAGCGGCGAAGAGGTGCGCGAGGTGCTGCGCCTGGCGGGCCTCACCGGCGGCAAAGCCGCGAAGGTGCTGGGCCTCGGCCCGAAGGGCGACCGGACGATCCGGCGATGGGTGGGCGAGGACACGCCGATCCCTTATGCCGCGTGGGCGCTGCTGTGCGACTACGCCGGCCTCGGGCTGATCTGGAAAGAGGCTTGACGCCAGGGAAAGAGGCTTTAGCGGCTAAAGTGCTAGGCATCGGACTACGGTAAAGCGAAAATAGTTTAGCTAAAGTGCTTGACAGGCTAGGACATTTTGTCCTAATATAGCACTTGAAGGCCGGGCATTCCGCCCAGGTCGATTACCGGAGAGGTTCCGATGAGCAAGAACAAGATCATGCCTTGGGTTGACGCCCTGCCGAATGTGGAAGCCACCGACTTCCAAGCCCGCCGCGACCAGATCGAGGCCACGATGGCCGAGGCGGCCGAGCTGGTGAAGCAGGCGGAAGAGCTGCGCGGCAAAGCCTATTTCGCCGCCTTGAGCCTGGAGGCCAGTGCCAAGGGCGAATGGTCGAGCCAAGCGGTCGAGCAGGCCAAGCGCAGCGTCGGCTGGTAAGGGAAGGCGGCCCGGCTTCGGCCGGGTCATCAACGGAACGCCAAGAGGAAACAGTCCCATGAGCAAAGGCAAGATCGAGATCATCGAGACGTGCTGCCGGCGCTGCGGCAAGAGCATCCGAACCTTGAGCCACACCATCATCGGCGCCGATGATGCCCGCGAGAAGTTCGGCAGCATCTGCGGCGGCTGCATCACGCCGGAGGAAGATAACGAGCTGACGGAAATGCTGCTGGCGGCGGCCGTGCGACGCATGAGCGGAGCGACGCTGCAATGACGGCATTCCACACGTTCGACGGCCCCAGGTGGAGGAACGCCCCGGAGTGATCCGGGGCGCTTGGCCTGGTGCTGGCACACCGTAACCATGCTTCCGAGTGGGAGCATCCAGCATTCAACACGTAACCGCGTGGAGGGTCAAGCCATGTCCAACATCGTCAAGTTCCCCAGGGCGAGCAAGCCGCCGGCTCCCGAGCCGGTGCAGCCTGCCGCGCCCGCTGCTGCGCCTGCCGCACCCAAGGCCGAAGGCCGGGGCCTGGTGGCCGGCCTGGTCAAGTTCGTATGGGTGGCGACCGTGCTGGTCTGGCCGGTGCTCAAGTGGGTGCTGGCGATCATCACCTTCTTCCAGTTCGTGCGGATGCTCTACCACTGGAACACGCCTGGCGTGTATGCCGGCTGGTCGTTCCTGGCGTACTTCGCGGCACTGACCGCGATCACCTACTTCGTTTCGATCTACAAACCGAAAGGGCTTTGACATGGCAAAGCAGACCCTCCCCTACCCGCCTGGCTTCGTGGAGCCGACCACTGGCCGCGTGGCCGTCATGGTGCGCGAGTACGCGGACAGCGACTTGAACGGCGACGCGCCGGCCTACTGGTACAGCGCGCAATCCGAAGAATGGGGCCTTGACCCCTGGCGTCTCGTGGAGGGCGTCGATCCGCACGTGGGCGGCGGTTCCTTCGACGTGTGCTTTGCCAGCGGCGGCACGCGCACCGTAGGCCCGCTGATGACGTTCTTCCTGAGTGCCGCCCATGCGGCACAGCTCATTGACGCCAAGGGGGAAGAGTTGGCCTTGCAGCGCGCCACCCTGGCCGTCATCGCGGACGGGCTGGGCCTGCCTGCCAAGGCGCTGCGCATCGAGGCGAAGGTGGAGGGCCGGCCGGCCGTGTTCTACGACCAGGACGGGGCCACGCTTTGCGCGTGCGCGGTGGATTCCGACCACTGGCGACAGGCGCGGGCGACGGCCGCAACGGCATCGGCCATCGACAAGGCGCGAACAAATTTTTAGCCGCTAAAACGCTTGACGGCTTCGCATGGTTTAGCTAAACTTCTGCACATGGTTGGCGGCTGGCACCGCCATTTGTTCAACAAACCGGGTGTGGAGTGTTATGGGTGCAATCCATGAAGAAACGGCTAACCGAAGCCCAATTCCAGACGGCCATCAAGGGGCTGGAGATCGGGCAGCAGACCATCGACATAGCGCGCGGCGTGCTGGTCGATGGCCGGCCCCAGGCGGAGTTTGTCACTTCGCTGGGGCTGACCAAGGGGGCGGTGTCGCAGGCGGTCAGTCGCGTATGGGCAGCAGCAGGGGAACAGCTCCCCGAGGGCTTCGAGCGAGTGACGGCGGTACTGCCGGAGCATCAAGCGTTCATCGTCAAGAAGTGGGAAGCAGACGCCAAGAGGAAACAGGAACCCAAGTCATGAAAACACTGGTCACGGCAATTCAGAAGGGCGGTCAAGGCAAGACGTTCGCCACCTGCCACCTGGCATTCGACTTCCTGGAGCGCGGCCTTCGCGTGGCCGTGATCGACCTGGACACCCAGGGCAACGCATCGTTCACGCTGTCGGCGTACCAATCGGGCTACCTCGCCAGCCAGTTGTTCACCGGCGACACCGATGACCTGCGGTATTGGTTCGGCAAGCGCGAGGGCGAGAGCCTGGCGCTGATCGCGGCAGACGCCAACCTGGCGAACCTGGACAAGATGGAGCTTTCCCAGGCGGCCGCCGCGCTGCGGGCCAGTGTGGCCGCGCTGGGCGAGTTCTTCGACGTGTGCCTGATCGACACGGCCCCCTCCCTTGGCGTCGCCATGACGGCGGCCGTGCTGACGGCCGACTACATGCTGTCGCCCATCGAAATGGAGGCGTACAGCTTGCAGGGCATGAAGAAGATGGTCGCGGTCATCAGCAACCTGCGCAAGCAGAACCCCAAGCTGCGCTTCCTCGGCATGGTGCCGAACAAGGTGGACGCGCGGAAGCCGCGCCACGTCAACAACCTGGCGACGTTGCAGCAGGCATACCCGCAGCTCATCTTGCCGTTCAGCATCGGCGCGCGTGACAGCATCGCCGAGGCGCTGGGCGAGCAGATGCCGGTGTGGAAGATCAAGAAGACCGCCGCGCGGAAGGCCACCCAGGAGGTGCGTGCGCTGGCGGATTACGTGTTCACGAAGATGGAGATCGCGCAATGAGCGCCAAGACCAACGCCAAGAAGAAGGAGCAGGACAAGCCGCAATCGTCCGGGCTGGGCCTGGACGGGCTGGGCGACCTGGCCGGCCTGCTGAACGAGCAGCCGGCGGCCAACGCCGGCGGCGCAGGCCCGCAGGAGCTGCCGCTTGACCTGATCGACGAAGACCCACACCAGCCGCGCACGGCCGACAACCCCGGCTTCTCGCCGGAGAGCATCGCGGAGATCGGCGAGACCATCAAAGCGCGCGGCGTGAAGTCGCCCATCAGCGTGCGCGAGAACCCGGACGCACCGGGGCGCTACCTCATCAACCACGGCGCGCGGCGCTATCGCGGCTCGAAGTGGGCGCACAAGACCACGATCCCGGCCTTCATCGACAACGACTACAACGAGGCCGACCAGGTTATCGAGAACCTGCAACGCAACGAGCTGACGGCGCGTGAGATCGCCGACTTCATCGGCCGCGAGCTGGCGAAGGGCAAGAAGAAGGGCGAGATCGCCAAGGAGATCGGCAAGTCGCCGGCCTTCGTCACGCAGCACGTCACGCTGCTGGACTTGCCCGAACCCATTGCCGAGGCGTTCAATAGCGGCCGGGGCAAGGACGTGACTGTCATCAACGAGCTGGTGACGGCCTACAAGAAGAACCCCGACGAGGTGGCCGCCTGGCTGGCCGACGACAGCCAGGAGCTGACGCGCGGCTCGGTGAAGCTGCTGCGCGAGTTCCTGGAGGACAAGCGCAGTCACGAGGACGGCGACCGTGATCCCAACACCGTCGATGCGCTGACCGGCAAGACCGACGCCGAGGCCGGCGACGGCGAGCAGGGGCCGCAGGATGATGACGCCAAGGGGAAGAAGGAGCCGAAGGAGGCCGACCCCGACAAGCTCAAGAAGGCCATCATCCAGGTCAAGCACGACGACCGGCCGGCACGGCTGATCCTCAACCGCCGGCCCCCGGCCGAGGGCTGGGCCTGGCTCAAATACGAGGATGACGGCCAGGAGTTCGAGGCCGACCTTGGCACCGTGCAGCTTGTCGCGCTGCTGGAGGGCTGACACGCCCAGCGCCGGGCATCGCCGACCACCGACCCCCACCCATCGCCCCGCCATCGAGCGGGGCTTTTTTTTGCCCGCGTTTTAGCCGCTAAAAAAAGTTCAGCTAAACCGCTTGCGTAGTGTTGTATGTTGTAGTATGCTACACGCTACAACATACAACCGGCCAAAGGAGGCCCGACATGGCGATCTCGAAGGAGCAGATATTTGCGGTGGCCGACGAACTGGACGCGGCCGGCCAGAACCCCACGCTGGCGAACGTGCGCAAGCAGCTCGGCAGCGGCAGCTTCACCACCATCAGCGAGGCGATGAACGAGTGGCGCGCACGCAAGGCCAGCCAGGCCGCCCCGATCCGCGAGCCGGCACCGCAGGCGATCACCGACAAGCTGGCCGAGCTGGGCGGCGACTTGTGGGCCGTGGCGCTGGAAATGGCGAACAACCGCCTGGCCGCCGAGCGCGAGGCGCTGGAGGCCGTGCGCCAGGAGACGGAAGCAGCGCGCCAGGAAGCCGCAGAGCTGGCCGACCAGCTCACCGGCGAGCTGGACGAGGCCAAGGCCCGCGTCGCGGCCCTGGAGGCCGTCGAGGCGGCCGCCAAGGGCGAGGCCGACGAGCTGCGCGGCAAGCTCGCGGCGACCAGCGAGCGCGCGGCCACGGCCGAGGCCAGGGCCGGCGAGCTGCGCACGGAGCTGGATCACGCCCATCAGGAAGCCCGCCAGGCGCGCGCAGAGCGCGACAAGGCCCAGGAGAGGGCCACGGCCAGCGCCGACCAGGTGGAGGCCCTGCGGGCCGACCTCGCGGCCGCGAACAGCCGTACCGCCGAGATCGAGCGCCGCGCCGGCGAGCTGCGTGCCGACCTGGAGCGGGCGAACCAGGCGACCGACCAGGCGCGCGCCGCTCAGGCCGAGCAGCGGAAGGCCACCGAGGTGGCCGCCGCCGAGCGCGACCAGGTGCGCGCGGAGCTGGTGAAGGTGCAGGCCAAGGCCGAGGCGGCCGAGCAGGCCCACCAGGAGCAGCGCAAGGCGATGGCGGCCGAGGCACACCGCCAGGCCGAGCGGCTGACCGCCGCCCAGGGCGAGCGCGACCAGGCGAAGCGCGACGCTGCCCAGGCCCGCGAGGAAGCGGCCGGGCTTCGCGGCCGGCTGGAGGCCCTGGAAACCGTCATGGCGCAAGGCCGGGCGGCCGATCCGACCAGCGGCGGACGCAAAAAGACCTGATAAATCGGTTGGTTTTCCTTAAAATTACCCTGGAACCCTGACAAAACGCACAACCCGGCCGCTGGGAAGAGCCGGCCTCGCTTTGCCGAGGTCGGCTTTTTTGTTGGAGCGCGGCTTGCATGGGGCCACCATCACCCTTTTGAGAACTACGGCAACCATAGGAGTGCCCGATGAAAGAACGCCTCTTGGTCATGAACGGTCAACGCATCGTTCAGGCCGAAAAGGACGGCGCTTGGACGAATCAGAAAGTAGACAAGGCGGGCGCGTTGAAGCCCGGCATCTACAACCTGTACACGGCCCAAGCGGCCGACAAGAAGCAGACCCACGCCGGCGTGATCGTTCATGCCGACGCCACCAACGTGTACCAGCAGATCGGCAAGAACTTTGTCATGCACGCTCGGTCAGATTTCGATAAAGTACCTGAAATTGGGAGCGCAAAGAGCATCAGCTACAACGCCCAGGGCAAGGCGGCAGTCGCCGCAGAGGCCCCGAAACTGACGCGGGGGCGCTCCATGTAGCTTTAGCGGCTAAAAAGGAGGCACGCCCTTGAAACGACTCACCATCCCCGGCAGCGGCACCGAGAGCCGCGCCACCAAGCCGGCCCGCGTCAGCGCGCCGGCCACCCTCGGCGGTGCCGCCTTCGGCGCTTCGCGCGAGGACACCGGAGCCGACTTGCTGGAGGCCGCCCAGGCGGCCGAGATCGAGCAGCAGGCCACCCTAGAGGCGGCCCCGGTCGAGCAGTCCTACCCCGAAACCCTGGCGCTCTACGTGCAGGCCAAGCACGACCAGGTGGAGCACATCGAGGACAGGCTAGAAAACCTGATCGACCGGCAGCAGGCCCGCTTGCAGCAGACCCAGGCGTCCGCGCCTGGCCGGCTTTCCTTGCCCGGCTCTAAGCGAGCCTGGCAGAACCAGCAGGCGCAGCAGCAGGCCCGCTTGCAGACGCTTCACGCGCGCCTGGAGGCCGTCCGCGAGATCAAGGAAGGCATGGGCCTGCACTCGCCGAAGATCGAAGAGCTGGCGACGCGCAAGATGCGCGCCGAGAACCCCGAGCTGGCTTCCGATTGGGATGCCATGCGCGAGGCCGCCCGCCGGCATGAGCTGCTGATGCGCAAGCAGGAGCAGGAGCGCAAGCAATCCCAGGCCCAGGAGCGGCCAGGGAGATCGCAGTCCTTGGGCCTGTCAGCCAGGCCCGCATAAAAACGAAGCCCGGCGGTCGCCGGGCTTTTTTCTCGAGCATCGCCATTTCTGGCGAGGGAGGCCCGCCGAGGGCCTGGCGGAATCATCCTGCAGCATCGTCACAAGCGACGATGCCGGGAGCTGGCCAGCATCGCCGAACCTGGCGATGCCGCCGGCGCGGTCGACCATCGCCAGTTCTGACGATGAGATCCCGCATCGCCATCTACAGCGAGGCCCACAGGGCCAGGCCGGCGGCCACGACCGCCATGCCGGCCGCGACCATGTTCATCATGGCGACGCGCCGCGCCTCGCGGATCGGCGCGACGAGCTGCGCCGTCACCGCCTCAACCTCACGCCGCACGGCCTCGGCGGCCGCCTTCGCGCCCTCCTGCATTCCCCGCGTCATGGCGTCCTTGCTGGCCGCCAACGCCGCGTTGAGCGTCCTTTCCGCCTTTCCCTTGGCGTCATCACCCCATCGGTGGGCGATGGACTCCAGTTCCGACTTGAAGGCGTCCAAGATTTCCTGCTGGGCCGATGCGCTGTCCTGCATCAGCTTCATGTTGATGGTCTGGAGGATCAAGATCGGATCGTCGCGGCCCACGGCGATGCCGTGCTTGGCCGCGATCTCCCGTATCAGCTCCTCGATCTTGTCGTCGGCCGCCATCAGAGCACCGCCGCGTTTTCGAGCTGGGCGAAGAGCTGGGTTTTCACGATCTTGAGCCGCTGCCGCGTCATGATCGTGAGCGCCGAATCGGCCAGGGCCTCATCGAAGGTGCGCCGATCCTGGAGCATTTCGGCGAAGTCGCGGCCGTAGGTTTCCTCTTTCAGCGCCGGAATCTGGATGATGGCGGACACACGGCCCTTGTTGGCCGTGTACGCCTTCAACTGCTCGAACCCCTTGCCCTCGTGCTCGATTGGCCCCCAATACGGGTTCAGCCAGACCACGAACAGGCATTCGGCCGGGAACTGGCTGGCGAGCTGGGCGAAGCCGCTCACCGTGTCCACCAGGGCCTGGCCGCCGGTGACGACCGTATGCACCACGAGTTCGTGGCCCATGTCCTGGAGCAGCGCCGGCACCTGGTTGCTGATGAGGTAGTGCGACAGCGGCACGAACGAGCTGGCCCCGTTGTCGATGATGACGTCGCCCTCGGCCGACGCGATCATCTCGACCAGGGCGTCGAAATTCCGGGTGTTGATCTCGTCGCCGTCCATGATGTTGAGCCGGCGCACGTTGAGGGCTTTGTAGCCCTCGAACGTCGCGTTCACCGGATCGGTGTCGATGCAAAGCGGCTTCTGTCCCTTGCCGGCTTTGTACTGCGCGATGGTGGCCGCGATCATCGACTTGCCGACGCCGCCCTTGCCTTGCAGAACCATGTGAATTTTCGCCATTACAGTAAATCCTCTTTCTTTGGAGTCGCATCAAACGTGAAGCCGCCGATCTTGGGTGGCTCACTCTTGGATTCCGAGGCCGGCGGGGCGGCCTTCGGCTCGGGCTTCGCGCCCTTGGGCTGGCTGTCCGGGGGAGTGGCGGGAGGCGGCGGGGAAGCTACCGGCGCGGCCTTGATGTACCGCTTCACGTGCTGGGTGAAGGTTTCGTACCGACAGCGCAGCCGGCCGGTTTCCTTCATGTGCTCCCAGATCGTTTTCATCGCATAGCCCGCATCGAGCGCCGCTTGAACGTCGCTCTTGACGGCCAGGAACGCGACCACGTGCTTGTCCTGGCGCGGCTTCTTGGCTTCCCGTCCCTTCACCCATTCAGCCAGCTCTTCGGGGTAGGTCTTTGGCATCGTGTTCGTCCATCTAATCCTCTCATCGCAAATGTAACGCTACTAAGCGGCGCTACGGAAACGCAAAAAGTCCGCTATCGGCGTGCATTGGCACGCTTCGATAGCGGCATTATGGGCCATTGTGGCGGGTTTCGCTATATCCGTTGCTGCTTTTGCGGCCTGATAGCGCGATAGTTGCGGATAAATCGTAATGGCTGGTGTAGACTTTCCTTGGTGTTATTAACGCCGTAAGGCGGGCAGGATGTGTGAAGTTAGCTAACCGGCGAGCCGGTTATCTATCTTCACTGTCCCTTATTCGCGCCGGGGGCGCTCAACGGGTCATCCTGCTCTGCGAGGCAGCCGGCTACCGCCGGCATGAGAGACGAGGCGAGGCATGGAGAACGACGAAAAGGAACACGGCCGCCGGCGGCGGCAGCACCTGCGGGTGCCGGTGTTCCCCGAAGAGAAAGACGAGATCGAGGCGAACGCCAAGAGGGCGGGCGTCAGCGTGGCGCGCTATCTGCGCGACGTGGGCCAGGGCTACCAGATCAAGGGCGTCATGGACTACCAGCACGTGCGCGAGCTGGTGCGCGTCAACGGCGACCTTGGCCGCCTTGGCGGCCTGCTCAAGCTCTGGCTGACCGATGACGTGCGAACGCTCCAGTTCGGCGAGGCGACCATCCTGGCCCTGCTGGGCCGGATCGAGGCCACCCAGGACGAAATGAGCCGGATCATGAAGGCCGTGGTTCAGCCGAGGGCCGAGCCTTGACTTCTTTAGCGGCTAAAAAGCCGGAGGGGCGGCCATGATCGCCAAGCACGTGCCGATGCGCTCGCTTGGCAAGAGCGACTTCGCGGGCCTGGCGAACTACATCACCGACGCCCAAAGCAAAGACCACCGGCTGGGCCACGTGCAGGCGACGAACTGCGAAGCCGGTTCCATCCAGGACGCCATCACGGAGGTGCTGGCGACCCAGCACACGAACACCCGCGCGAAGGGCGACAAGACCTACCACCTGATCGTCAGCTTCCGGGCCGGCGAGCAGCCCAGCGCCGACACCTTGCGCGCGATTGAGGAACGCATCTGCGTCGGGCTGGGTTATGGCGAGCATCAGCGAATCAGTGCCGTCCACAACGACACCGACAACCTGCACATCCACATCGCCATCAACAAGATTCACCCGACGCGGCACACGATGCACGAGCCGTACTACCCGCACCGGGCGCTGGCGGAACTCTGCACGGCCCTGGAGCGCGACTACGGCCTGGAGCGCGACAACCACGAGCCGCGCAAGCGCGGCGCGGAGGGCCGGGCCGCCGACATGGAGCGGCATGCCGGCGTTGAAAGCCTGGTCGGCTGGATCAAGCGCGAGTGCCTGGACGAGATCAAGGGCGCGCAGTCCTGGCAGGAACTGCACCAGGTCATGCGCGACAACGGAATGGAGCTGCGCGTCCGCGCCAATGGCCTCGTGTTCGAGGCCGGCGACGGAACGATGGTGAAGGCGAGCACAGTAGCCCGCGACCTTTCCAAGCCGAGCCTGGAGGCGCGGCTTGGCCCGTTCGAGGCTTCGCCCGAACGGCAGGCGCAAACCACCGCGAAGCGGCAGTACCGCAAAGACCCCATCCGCCTTCGCGTCAACACCGTGGAGCTGTACGCGAAGTACAAGGCCGAGCAGCAGAGCTTGACCACGGCGCGCGCCCAGGCCCTGGAGCGCGCCCGGCATCGCAAGGATCGGCTGATCGAGGCGGCCAAGAGGTCGAACCGCCTGCGCCGCGCCACGATTAAGGTGGTCGGCGAGGGCCGCGCGAACAAGAAGCTGCTGTACGCCCAGGCGAGCAAGGCCCTGCGCAGCGAAATCCAGGCGATCAACAAGCAGTTCCAGCAGGAGCGCACGGCCCTCTACGCCGAGCACAGCCGGCGCACGTGGGCCGACTGGCTCAAGAAGGAGGCGCAGCACGGCGGCGCCGACGCCCTGGCCGCCCTGCGCGCCCGCGAGGCGGCCCAGGGCCTCAAGGGCAACACCATCCGGGGCGAGGGCCAGGCGAAGCCCGGCCACGCGCCGGCGGTGGACAACATCACGAAGAAGGGGACGATCATCTTCCGCGCCGGCATGAGCGCCGTGCGCGATGACGGTGACCGCCTGCAAGTCTCCCGCGAGGCCACGCGCGAAGGGCTGCAAGAAGCCCTGCGCCTGGCGATGCAACGCTACGGCAACCGCATCACCGTCAACGGCACGGTGGAGTTCAAGGCGCAGATGATCCGCGCCGCCGTCGATTCCCAGCTACCCATCACCTTCACCGATCCGGCTCTTGAGAGCCGGCGGCAGGCGCTTTTGAACAAGGAGAACACCCATGAGCGAACCGAAAGACCAGAGCATCGAGGACGAACTGGACGCGGCGCTGGCGGCCCTGGACAGCGGCCCGCTGCCGACCAGCACGCTACCGGAGCCGCAGCCGTCGCCCGAGCAGGCGACGGCCGGCCAGCCGCTCCA
>NZ_ALEE01000219.1 GCF_000282995.1 Melaminivora alkalimesophila | reverse complement strand
CAGCCGCCGGCCGAGGCGACCGCGCCGACGCCGGCCTTCACGCCGCCACCGTCCACCGGAAGCCCGACGTTGGACGCCTTGGAAGAAAACCGCCGCCCCAAAGCCAGCACCGTTTGCGAGCACTGTCCGAACTCGGTGTGGTTCGCATCGCCGGCGGAAGTGAAGTGCTATTGCCGCGTGATGTTCCTCGTCACGTGGAGCAGCAAGGAACCCAACCAGATCACGCACTGCGACGGGGAATTTCTCGGCCAGGAACAGGAGTAGGCCAGACGCCGCCGGGCGTCGCCGCCGCCGACAAGTACATCGCCGAACGCGAGGCAAAGCGCCTAAAAGGTTTCGATATACCGAAGCATTCCCGATATACTGCCGGTGATGGTGCGCTCACGTTCCAGGGCACCAGGACTATCGAGGGCCAGGCGCTGGCCCTCTTGAAACGAGGTGATGAGGTCATGGTTATGCCCATCGACCAGGCCACGGCCCGGCGCTTGACGCGCATCGCGGTCGGCGATGCCGTCTCGATCACCGCGAAAGGCTCCATCAAAACGTCGAAAGGAAGGAGCAGATGAAGATCAAGATGAACAACGCGGTAGGGCCGCAAGTCCGAACCGCCAAACCGAAGCCGAGCAAGCTGCTGCCGGTGCTGGGCGCGGCCTCGATGGTCGGCGGCCTCCAGGCCGCGACGCAGTTCTTCGCCCACACGTTCGCCTATCACGCGACCCTCGGCCCCAACGTGGGCCACGTGTACGCGCCCTGGTCGATCCTGCACTGGACGTACAAGTGGTACAGCCAGTACCCGGACGAGATCATGAAGGCCGGCAGCATGGGGATGCTGGTTTCGACCGTGGGCCTGCTGGGCGTGGCCGTGGCGAGGGTCGTCACGTCCAACAGCTCGAAGGCGAACGAGTACCTGCACGGCTCGGCCCGCTGGGCCGAGAAGAAGGACATTCAGGCGGCCGGCCTGCTGCCACGCGAGCGCAACGTCCTGGAGATCGTCACCGGCAAGGCCGCACCCACGGCTACCGGCGTGTACGTGGGCGGCTGGCAGGACAAGGACGGCAATTTCTTCTACCTGCGGCACAGCGGCCCCGAGCACGTGCTGACCTACGCGCCCACGCGCTCGGGCAAGGGCGTCGGCCTGGTGGTGCCCACGCTGCTGTCGTGGGGCGCGAGCAGCGTCATCACCGACTTGAAGGGCGAGTTGTGGGCCTTGACCGCCGGCTGGCGGCAGAAGCACGCCAAGAACAAGGTGCTGCGCTTCGAGCCGGCCAGCACCTCGGGCGGCGTCTGCTGGAATCCGCTGGACGAAATCCGCCTCGGCACCGAATACGAGGTGGGTGACGTGCAGAACCTTGCCACGCTGATCGTTGACCCGGACGGCAAGGGCCTGGACTCGCACTGGCAGAAGACCGCCTTCGCGCTCCTGGTCGGCGTGATCCTGCACGCGCTGTACAAGGCCAAGGACGATGGCGGCACCGCCACGCTGCCGTCCGTCGATGCGATGCTGGCCGACCCGAACCGGGACATTGGCGAGCTTTGGATGGAAATGGCGACCTACGGGCACGTAGACGGCCAGAACCATCACGCCATCGGCTCGGCGGCCCGCGACATGATGGATCGGCCCGAGGAAGAAGCCGGATCGGTGCTGTCCACGGCCAAGTCGTACCTGGCCCTGTACCGCGACCCCGTGGTGGCCCGCAACGTCAGCCGGTCGGACTTCCGCATCAAGCAGTTGATGCACGAGGACGACCCGGTAAGCCTCTACATCGTCACCCAGCCCAACGATAAGGCCCGCCTGCGGCCGCTGGTGCGCGTCATGGTGAACATGATCGTGCGCCTGCTGGCCGACAAGATGGACTTCGAGGGCGGCCGGCCGGTGGCGCACTACAAGCACCGGCTCTTGATGATGCTGGACGAGTTCCCGAGCCTCGGGAAGCTGGAGATCATGCAAGAGTCGCTGGCCTTCGTGGCCGGCTACGGCATCAAGTGCTACCTCATCTGCCAGGACATTAACCAGCTCAAGAGCCGCGAGACGGGCTACGGCCACGACGAAAGCATCACGTCGAACTGCCACGTGCAGAACGCCTACCCGCCCAACCGCGTCGAGACGGCCGAACACCTGTCCCGCCTCACCGGGCAGACCACCGTGGTGAAGGAGCAGATCACGACCAGCGGCCGCCGCACGGCGGCGATGCTGGGCCAGGTGTCGCGCACTTACCAGGAAGTGCAGCGGCCCTTGCTGACGCCCGACGAATGCCTGCGCATGCCGGGGCCAAAGAAGAACGCCCAGGGCGAGATCGAAGAAGCCGGCGACATGGTGATCTACGTCGCGGGCTACCCGGCGATCTACGGCAAGCAACCCCTGTACTTCAAAGACCCAGTGTTCTCGGCACGCGCCGCGATCCCTGCGCCCAAGGTCAGCGACCGCCTGCGCGCCGTCGCACAGGCCGAGACGGAAGGGGAGGGCATCACGATATGAGCCGCATCCTGAAACGTATCGCGGCAGGCGTCGTCATCGCGGGCGTGGCCGCCCTGCTGCTGGCCGCCGGCGG
>NZ_ALEE01000218.1 GCF_000282995.1 Melaminivora alkalimesophila | reverse complement strand
GGCCGCCGGCGGCTATGCCGCCGGTGCCCGCGTGAACACCACCAAGAGCATTCCGGTCGGCCTGTACTGGACGAGCAGCGCGCCGGTGGAGAAGGGGGCCTACGTCCTCTTCTGCCCGCCGCAGCTCGGCGTGTTCGATGACGCCAAGGAGAGGGGCTACATCGGGGCCGGCTTCTGCCAGGGCGGCTACGGCTACATGATGAAGCGCGTTTTAGCCGCTAAAGACGATGCCGTCGCCGTCGCCGATGACGGCGTGCGCGTCAACGGCGAGCTGCTGCCCCTCAGCGCGCCGATCAAGGCCGACAAGGCCGGTCGGCCGCTGCCGCGCTATCAGTCCAACAGCTACACGCTCGGCAATTCCGAGGTGCTGCTTATGTCGGACGTGAGCGCCACATCCTTCGACGGCCGCTACTTCGGCCCGATCAATCGTTCGCAAATCAAGACCGTGATCCGTCCGGTCATCACCTGGTAGGGAGACACACCATGCGCCTTTTCATCGCAGAAAAGCCGTCCGTCGCCAAGGCCATCGCCGGCGAGCTGGGCGCGACCGGCAAGGGCGACGGCTTCATCGAGTGCGGCACCGACAAAGTGACCTGGTGCTTCGGGCACATGCTCGAACAGGCCGACCCCGACGAGTACACGCCCGATGACGTGCCGCGCGGCCAGTCCGGCAAGAAGGTCTGGCGCGTCGATGAGCTGCCCATCATCCCCGAGAGCTGGATTCTCAAGCCCAAGGACGACGCGAAGAAGCAGCTCGCCGTGATCGGCAAGCTGCTCAAGGAGGCCAAGGAGATCGTCAACGCCGGCGACCCCGACCGCGAAGGCCAGTTGCTGGTTGACGAAGTGCTGGAGCACTTCCGCAACAGCAAGCCGGTGCGCCGCTTTTGGGTGAGCGCGCAGGACTCCGTTTCCGTCAAGCGCGGCCTGGCCGCGTTGAAGGAGAACACCACCTATGCAGGCTGGGCCGACGCTGCACGCGGGCGGCAGCGCGCCGACTGGCTGATCGGCATGAACCTCAGCCGCGCGTACACGCTGCGCGCGCAGCGCGGCGGCTCGCGCGCCCTGCTGACCGTGGGCCGCGTGCAGACGCCGACGCTGGCCCTCGTGGTCGCCCGCGACCGCGAGATCGAGGCATTCAAGGCCGTGCCGTACCACACCATCCGGGCGGTGGTGCAGCACGCCGGCGGCAGCTTCGCCGCCGCATGGAAGGCGAAGGAGGATCAAGCCGGCCTGGACAGCGAAGGCCGCCTTGTCGATACCGCCGTCGCCGACGCCCTGGTGGCCGCCGTCAAGGGCCAGCCGGGCACCATCGCCGCGTACAAACAGGAGGCCAAGAAGCAGAACCAGCCGCTGGCCTTCGCCCTGTCCGACATTACGGCACTGGCCTCGGCCAAGTTCGGCTACAGCGCCGAGGACGTGCTGAACACCTGCCAGGCGCTCTACGAGACGCACAAGCTGACCTCGTACCCGCGCACCGACTGCGCCTACCTGCCGGAGTCGCAGCACGCCGACGCGCCGCGCGTGCTGGAGGCGATCAAGCACGTCAACCCCGAACTGGCCGGCCTGGTCGATGGTGCCGATCCGCGTATCAAGTCCAAGACGTGGGACGACTCGAAGATCACCGCGCACCACGGCATCGTGCCGACCATGCAGAAGGGCAGCAAGGCCGCCCTCAGCGAGCGCGAGCGCAACATCTACGACCTGATCGTGCGCGCCTACCTGGCGCAGTTCTACCCGCTGCACGAGTACATGCAGACCACCGTGGGCGTCGAGATCGCGGGCGAGAACTTCGCCGCGAGCGGCAAGGTAGTCACGCGCAACGGCTGGCGTGACGTGTACAGCCAGGCCGACGAGGAAGGCGAGAAGGACGAGGACGACGACAGCGGCACGCAGGCCCTGCCGTCGATGGCCCAGGGCGACGCCGTGACCTGCACGGACGCCACCCGCAAGGACGCCAAGACGAAGCCGCCAGCGCGCTTTACCGAGGGCACGCTGATCCGCGCGATGGAGAACATCCACAAGTTCGTCAGCGATGCCGAGCACAAGAAGATGCTGCGCGAGGGCGACGGCATCGGCACGTCGGCCACCCGCGCGTCGATCATTTCCGAGTTGAAGCGGCGCGAGTTCCTGGCCGTCAAAGGCAAGCAGATCATCAGCACGACCCTCGGCCGCAGCGTCATCGACGCGCTGCCCGAGGTTGTGAAAAGCCCGGTGCTGACCGCGCTCTACGAGCGGATGCTGAAAGGCGTCGAGCAGGGCACGGCCGCCCTGGACGCCTTCATCACGAAGCAAGAGACGTTCATCCGCGACCAGGTGGCGAAGGCCAACAGCGGAGCCGTGACCATCGCCGGCGGCAAGGAAGCCGCGCCGGTGTCATCCCTTCACAAGTGCATGGCCTGCGGCAGCGGCTTGTCGCGCCGGCCGAGCAAGAAGAAGGGGCAATTCTGGTGGGGTTGCAGCAACTTCCCCACATGCAAGCAGACCTACCCCGACCTCAAGGGTCGGCCCGACTACAGCAAGGGCCGCAACGGCCAGGCATCCGAATGACCACAGCGAAGGAGATCGACCATGAACGAGCAAACCACCACCAACACCGCCGCCCACGACGAGCCGCTGGCCGTCCTGCCGCCGGTTGACGACGACGCCGCCGGCCGCGAGGCCGTGCGCGAGAAGATGGCCGACGCGCTGACGCCCGGCTTCCAGGTCGAGTTCGACCCCGACGAAGCCGAGCGCGTGGGCGCGTTCGTGGAGGACGCGCTGTCCGAGCAGGACGCCGCCGCGAGCGGCGACGACCTGGTGGAAGTCGATGGCGCGCTGGAGCCGGCATTCCTGGACGACGAAGGCCCGAGCGCCGACATCCCGCCGTTCATCACCACCACGAACGCCCGCGAGCTGTACGACCTGCGGCCCGGCGAGACGGTTGCCCAGGCCGCCGCGCGCAAGGCGTCGGAGGGCTGACCCATGCCGATCACGAAAGCCGAGGCGCAAGGGGTGACGCGGGCTTTCGTCCGCGACTACCCCGGCGCGCTGGAGCTGGCCTACAAGTTCCGCGAGGACGCGGCCGAGCTGTACGGGCCGCGAGCGGCCGAGGTGCCGGCCGACATGAAGGGCGGCTACGTGCCCAAGGAGACGCTGCACGCCGGCCGCGCCTACCGTGGCCGCGTGGACGTGCCCTTGCAGAACGTCGAGAGCGCCAGCGACCTACTGATGACGCTGCGGCACGAGGTGCTAGGCCACTACGGGGCCAACACCTTCGCGCCGGGCGAGAAGCGCGCCTTGCTGGACGGCCTGGCGGCCGCCCGCAACGAACCCACCCTCAAGCCGCTATGGGATGACGTGAACCGGCGCTATGCCGGCCAGTCCCTGGACGTGCGCGCCGAGGAAGTGTTTGCCCTGCACTGCGAGGGCATCGAGCCGAGCCAGCACCAGGTCGCCGACCAGGTGCAGCAGCGCGGCCAACAGTCATTCACGGAAACCTGCATCGCCCGCGTGCGGCCCATGCAGGCCGACGACCTGCACAACATCGTGTGCATGGTCGCCCAGGGCCTGCGCGACCGTTCCCGGACACAGCAGAACTTCCCTCAGTTCAACGAGCTATTCCGAAGGGACGAGAACATGGAGCCGAAGAAGCCGTTTCACGAAGTCGTGGCCGAAAAGCTGATCGAGCAGCTCAAGGCCGGCACCGCACCGTGGCAAAAGCCGTGGGAGCCGGGCGAACCCAACGCCTACCTGCCGATGAACCCGACCACCGGCAAGCGGTACAAAGGGATCAACGCCATCCACCTGATGGCCCAGGGCCGCAGCGATGCGCGCTGGATGACCTACAAGCAGGCCGCCGCCGTGGGCGCGCAGGTTCGCAAGGGCGAGAAAGGCACGCCGGTTCAATACTGGAAGTTCAGCGAAGAGCAAGACAAGCTGGACGACAGCGGCCGGCCCGTCCTCGATGCGAAGGGCCAGCCGGTCAAGGAAACCGTCATGCTGGAGCGGCCGCGCGTGTTCTTTGCGACCGTGTTCAACGGCGAGCAGATCGACGGCCTGCCGCCGCTCCAGCCGAAGAAGGAACAGACTTGGAACGCCGTCGAGCGCGCCGAGCACATCCTGAAAGCCTCGGGCGCGACGATCACCCACGCCGCCGGTGATCGGGCGTTCTACCGCCCTTCGACCGACAGCATCACCCTGCCGGAGCGCGGCCAGTTCCCCAGCTCCGACCGCTACTACGCGACCGCGCTGCACGAGCTGGGCCACTGGACGGGCCACGCTTCGCGCCTTGACCGCGACCTGGCGCACCCGTTCGGGAGCGAGGGGTACGCCAAGGAAGAGCTGCGCGCCGAGATCGCTTCCATGATCGTCGGCGACGAGCTGGGCATCGGCCACGATCCGGGCCAGCACGCCGCCTATGTGGGTTCGTGGATCAAGGCGCTGCAAGACGAGCCGCTGGAGGTGTTCCGCGCGGCCGCCGATGCCGAGAAGATTCACGACTACGTGCTGGCCTTCGAGCAGAAGCAGGTTCAGGAGCAAGACCAGCAGCAGAGCCAGGCCCAGGACGAAGCCGTGGCCCAGGCCCTGGCCGTGGACATTGCCGAAGTCCTGGACAACCCGGACGTGTCTTTCAGCCACTACCAGGCATTCCAGGGCGACACCCTGGAAGACGCCTTGCGCAGCCGTGGCCTCGAAACCGTGGGCAGCATCACCGGCACCGATCCCGAGCAGTTCTACGCGGTCGCGCATGACCGGCTGTCGCCGGTGTTCGGCATCGACCCGAGCCACACCGACACCGACAACGCCTACCTGGAGCGCAAGGGCTTGGCGCAAGAGTTCGCCAACATGGCCGAACAGCTCCACCTCGCGCAGCAGCTCCAGCAGCACGGCGAACAGATCGTGTCGAGCATCGACGCCGAAGCCAGGTGGAGCGACGGCCAGCGCATCTTTGCGTTCCACGACCAGGACGGTGAACCCCACCAGGTTCGCAGCCTGGACGAGCTGAACAACTACGCGCCCGACCAGTTGATGGCCCTGCCGGCGCTGACCCAGCAGCAAGCGGCCGTCGCAGACCAGGAGGCGAACATGACCCCACCGACCAACGACCAGGCGGCCGCCCTGCTGGCCGCCCATCCTGCCGACGCGGTGCAGGGCATCGAGCAGGCCGCCGCCGCGCGCCGGCAGCTCGCCGCCGGCGAGATCGACGGCCAGGCGTTCGCCGACGCGACCCGTCAACACCTTGGCGTTGAGCTGCCGCCCGACTGGAGCGGAGAGCTGCGCATCGTCGGCGTGGCCGAGCAGGACGGCCAGACCGTCGATGCCGCCCAGGCCGGCATCGAGCCGCAGGCGTTCCAGGTCTACGCGCGCAAGGCCGATGCGCAGTTCGGCGAGGACGCCTTTGCCTTCGTCGCCGGCACCCGCACCGAGGGCCAGGCCGAGGCTCTGGCCGAGCGCCTGCACCTGGTCGATGCGCTGGGCACCGACAACCAGCACGAGCGCGCCGCCAAGCTGGCCCGCGTGCAGGAAGAGCGTGTACGGCGCGACCCCAACGCGACCGAAGAGGACATTTCAGCCGCTAAAGAGGCACGCAAGACCGCCGAGGCGTCGGCCATGCTCAACGACAGCGACGCGCAGCGCCGCGCGGCCGAGCTGGAGCGCCAGGAACGCGAGCGGCAGCAGGCGCAGCCGCAGGCCGAGAAGCCCGAACGGCAGTACATCAACGTGCCGTACAAGGAGAAGGACGAGGCCAAGAGCCTCGGGGCGCGTTGGGATCGGCAGCAACAGTCCTGGTACGTGCCGCCGGGCACCGATGCCGCTCCCTTCGCCAAATGGGCGCAGGGAGCCGCTACAGCGGCCGTAGAGCCGCGTTCGGCCCAGCCGGCACCCGAAGCCCAGGGCGAGGCGCAGAAGCCCGCGCAGCAGGCCCAGCAGGCCCGCCAGTACCTGGCCGTGCCCTACGAGCAGCGCAACGCGGCCAAGGCCGCCGGCGCGCTTTGGGACAAGGCCGCGAAGTCCTGGTATGTCGGCCCGCGCGCCGACGCGGCGAAGCTCGAACGCTGGAAGCCCGAGAACGTGCAGGCCCAGCAAGGGCCAGCGATGACGCCAAGGGAAGAGTTCGCCGAGGCCATGCGCAGCGCCGGCCTGTTCACCGGCAGCAACGCCCAGGGCGATCACCCGATCATGGATGGCAAGCGGCACCGCGTGCCGGTCGAGGGCGGCAAGAAGGGCGCGCTCGATGGCTTCTACGTGGGCCACCTGGACGGGCACCCGGCCGGGCGGATCATCAACAACAAGACCGGCACGGACATTACCTGGAAGAGCAAGGGCTACGCCTTGAGCGACCAGGAGAAGGCCAAGCTCCAGGCCGAGGCGGCCGAGAAGCTGGCACAGCGAGCCGTCGAGCAGGACAAGGCCCAGGAGGCCACCGCGCAGCGCGTCGGTCGGCAGATGGCCGACCTCGTGCCCATCGAGCAGCCGACGCCCTACCTGCAAGCCAAAGGCATCCAGGCGCAGGCCGGCGTGATGACCGACCGCGAAGGCCAGAAGACCTACATCCCGGCCTTCGACGCAGAGGGCAAGCAATGGACGATGCAATACATCCAGGAGGACGGCACTAAGCGGTTCGCCAAGGACTCGAAGAAGGAAGGATGCTTCCACCCGGTCGGCGGCATGGACGCCCTGGCGGCCGCGCCGGCGCTGGTGATCTCGGAGGGCTACGCCACGGCGGCCCAGGTGGCCGAGGCCGTGGGCCACGCCACGGTCGCCGCCTTCGACAGCGGCAACCTTGAGGCCGTGGCGAAGGCGCTGCACGCCAAGTTCCCGGACAAGCCGGTCATCATCGCCGGCGACGACGACCGGCACCTGGTCATGACCCACGGCAACAACCCCGGCCGGGAGAAGGCCGAGGCGGCCGCCCAGGCCGTGGGCGGCAAGGCGATCTTCCCGATCTTCGCGCCGGCCGAGAACACCTACCCGCGCGACTTGCCCGCCATCACGCCCGACAGCTTCAAGACCCACCTGCGCGCCGAGCAGCGCCTTGCCGACGCCGCCGCCGGCAAGGTCGAGCTGGCCGGCGACGAGGCGGCCAAGCTCAAGGCGTCGATGTTGAGCGGCGCGCAGATCGCGGCGCTGTCCACGATGAAGCAGCACACCGACTTCAACGACTTGGCGCACAAGAGCGAGCTGGGCATCGAGGGCGTGAAGCGGCAGATCGGCGCGGCCATCAGCCAGGTGCAGCGCGACGAGCAGCAGCACCAGGAGCAGAAGCACGTCGAGAAAAAGCAACAGCAGATCGAGCAGCGCCCACGGCGGGCCGCTCGCATCGGATAAGTCGAAAAATCCGGCTAAAGTGGCCGAGCTGCACATCAGGCCGCGCGGTTTTCCTCCCTGATCGCCGGCGCGGTTTCTTCCTCCCTGAACCGCATGCAGACTTGCCGCCTCGGACACCCCGAGGCGGTTTTTTTTCGCCTCGCTCGGGGTCTCCTCGTTTTCAGTGCAATAAG
>NZ_ALEE01000217.1 GCF_000282995.1 Melaminivora alkalimesophila | reverse complement strand
AGATGTGCGGCGCATTGGTGCGCATCTGCACGTCGACGTCGATGAAACCGCGTTCCGTGACGGCCACGCCGGCCGCCTCGGCGCCGATCTTCTTGCCGTTGGGTGAGCGGCCCACCGCTTGCAGCACCAGGTCATAGACCTGCGGCTCGGGCGCCTCGCCGCCCTCCTGGGCCGGGGCGAAGCTGACCCTGATGCCCTCGGGCGTGGCCTCGGCGCCGACGGTCCGGGTGTTGAGCATGATGCGGTCGAAGCGGTGCTGGTTCATCTTCTGCCAGACCTTGACCAGGTCGCGGTCGGCCCCCTGCATCAGCCCGTCCATCATCTCGACCACGTCCAGTCGCGCGCCCAGCGTCGAGTACACCGTGCCCATCTCCAGGCCGATGATGCCGCCGCCCAGGACCAGCATGCGCTTCGGGATTTCCTTCAGGGCCAGGGCACCGGTGGAATCGACCACGCGCGGATCCTCGGGCAGGAAGGGCAGGCGCACCGCCTGGCTGCCGGCAGCGATGATGGCGCGCTGAAACTGCACGACCTGCTTGCTGCCAGTCTTCTCCTGGCCATCGCCCGTGGTTTCCTCGACCTGCAGGTGGTGGCTGCCGACGAACTGCCCGACACCGCGCAACACCGTCACCTTGCGCATCTTCGCCATCTGCGCAAGGCCTCCGGTCAGCTTGCCGATGACCTTGTCCTTGTGGCTGCGCAACCGGTCGAGGTCCACCTGCGGGGCACCGAAGTCGATGCCGGCCGCCTTCAGGTGAGCCACCTCGTCCATGACCGCCGCCACGTGCAGCAGCGCCTTCGACGGGATGCAGCCCACGTTCAGGCAGACGCCTCCGAGCGTGGCATAGCGCTCGACCAGCACCACCTTCAGGCCCAGGTCGGCGGCGCGGAAGGCGGCGGAATAACCGCCCGGCCCGCCGCCCAGCACCAGCACCTCACAGTCCATATCGGTGGCGCCCTCGTAGCCGGTCGCGGCCGAAGCGCTGGACCCGGCCGCCCTGGAGCCGGCACCCGACGGAGCGCCCGAAGCTGGCCCCGCCGCCGGTGCCGCCGGTGCGGAAGCCGCAGGCGCCGCAGCCTGCGCCTCCCCATCCCCACCCGCCGGCGCGGGAGCCGCCGTGCCCTCGGCCGCTTCCAGCGTGAGCAGCACGCTGCCCTCCTTCACCTTGTCGCCGAGCTTGACCTTGAGCTCTTTCACCACACCGGCGTGGCTGGAGGGAATTTCCATGGAAGCCTTGTCGCTCTCCACCGTGACCAGGCTCTGCTCGGCCTCGATGGTGTCGCCCGGCTGCACCAGCACCTCGATCACCGCCACTTCGTCGAAGTCGCCGATGTCGGGCACCTTGATGTCGATCGTCGCCATGTCGCTGCTCCCTTCGCTCACAGCAGGATGCGGCGGTAGTCCGCCAGCACCTGTCCCAGGTAGGCATTGAAGCGCGCGGCCGCGGCGCCATCGATCACCCGGTGGTCGTAGGACAGCGACAGCGGCAGCATCAGGCGCGGCTCGAACTTCTCGCGCTCGTCGTTCCAGATGGGCTTCATGCTGCTTCGGGACAGTCCCAGGATCGCCACCTCGGGCGCGTTGATGATGGGGGTGAAGTGCGTGCCGCCGATGCCGCCCAGCGACGAAATGGTGAAGCAGCCGCCTTGCATGTCTGCCACGCCCAGCTTGCCGTCGCGCGCCTTCCGGGCCAGCTCGCCCATCTCCTCGCTGATGGCGAGAACGCCTTTCTTGTCGGCGTCCTTGAGGACCGGCACCACCAGGCCATTGGGCGTGTCGGCGGCGAAACCGATGTGGAAGTACTGCTTGTAGACCAGCTCGTCGCCATCCAGGCTGGCGTTGAACTCGGGGAATTTGTTCAGTGCCGCGACCACGGCCTTGATGACGAAGGCCAGCATGGTCACCCGGACGGGGCTCTTGGCCTTGGCGCCCTCCTGGTTGAGCTGCACGCGCAGGGCCTCCAGCTCGGTGATGTCCGCCTCGTCGTTGTTCGTGACGTGCGGGATCATGACCCAGTTGCGCGCGAGGTTCGCGCCGCTGATCTTCTTGATGCGCGAAAGCTCCTTGCGCTCCACCGGCCCGAACTTGGCAAAGTCCACCTTCGGCCAGGGCAGCAGGTCCAGTCCGGCGCCACCTGCAGAAGCGCCGCCGGCCGCAGGCGCGCGCGCGGCCTGGGCCTGCGTCTGCAGGCTGCCGGACATCACGGCGCGCGTGAAGCTCTGCACGTCCTCGTGCGTGATGCGCCCGCGCGGGCCGGTGCCCGTGACTTCCGCCAGCGGCACACCCAGCTCGCGCGCGAACTTGCGCACCGAGGGGCTGGCGTGTGGCAGGCCGGCGCCCGTGCCAGCGGGCCGGTGCGCCGCAGCGGGGGGCGCCGTCCGGGCTGCAGGGGCCTGTGCCGGGGCGGGCGCGGCTGCAGGCTCGGGTGCCGGGGCTGCCGA
>NZ_ALEE01000216.1 GCF_000282995.1 Melaminivora alkalimesophila | reverse complement strand
GCACGGCAGCCGCCGGCGGCGAGACCTGGGGCGATTGCACCTCGGCCGCCGGCGCCGCGCCGCGCTCGCGCCGGCCCTCGACGATGGCGATCAGGTCGCCCTGGTTGAGCGTGTCGCCGATCTTCACGCGCAGCTCCCGGACCACGCCTTCCGCCGAGGAGGGCAGCTCCATCGAAGCCTTGTCCGATTCCACCGTAACCAGCGACTGCTCGAGCGTCACGGTGGCGCCTTCCGCGACCAGCAGCTCGATCACGGCCACGTCCTTGAAGTCTCCGATGTCGGGCACCCGCACCTCGAGCAGCTCGAGCGCCCCGTCCTGACTGGGCTGCGACTGCGCGGCCGGTGCAGCCGACGCGGGCGCCTCAGCCGCAGCGGCCGGAGAAGGGGCGGCAGCGCCAGCGGCGGGG
>NZ_ALEE01000215.1 GCF_000282995.1 Melaminivora alkalimesophila | reverse complement strand
CGGGCGCCGGGGCGGCAGGCGCCGGGCCGGCCCCTTCGCCGGTGTCCCTGGCCGCCGCGTCCTGCTCGTCCGCGACCTCCAGCACCACCATCACCGAGCCTTCGCGCACCTTGTCGCCGAGTTGCACCTTCAGCTCCTTGACCACGCCGGCGTGGCTCGACGGGATCTCCATCGACGCCTTGTCCGACTCCACCGTGATCAATGACTGCTCGACGCGCACCCGGTCGCCCGGCGCGACCAGCACCTCGATCACGCTCACCTCGTCGAAATCCCCGATGTCCGGGACCTTGATGTCCAGCAATGCCATGTCAGCCTCCCTGGTTCTCAGGCGTACAGCGGGTTGATCTTGTCGGCGTCGATGCCGTAGCGGCGGATCGCCTCGGCCGCCTTGGCGGCGGGCAGCACGCCGTCATCGGCCAGCGCCTTGAGGGCCGCCACCACGATGTAGTGGCGGTTGATCTCGAAGTGTTCGCGCAGCTTGTAGCGAAAATCCGAGCGGCCGAAGCCGTCGGTGCCGAGCACCTGGTAGCTGCGTCCCTCGGGGATGTAGGCGCGGATCTGCTCCGCGTAGGCCTTCATGTAGTCGGTGGACGCGACGACCGGGCCTTCCACGCGCTCGAGCTGCCGTGTCACGAAAGCCTTGCGTGGCTCCTCGGTCGGGTGCAGCAGGTTCCAGCGCGCCACGTCCTGGCCGTCGCGCGCAAGCTCGTTGAAGCTCGGGCAGCTCCACACCCCCGCCGCCACACCCCAGTCATCGGCCAGCAGCTGCTGCGCGGCGATCGACTCGCGCAGGATCGAGCCGCTGCCCAGCAGCTGCACCGAGGGCGCGCCGTCCTCCAGCGCCGGCGCCTGGCGGCACAGGTACATGCCCTTGATGATCTGCTCCTCCGTGCCCGGCTGCAGGCCCGGCATCGGGTAGTTCTCGTTGAGCAGCGTGATGTAGTAGAAGACGTTCTCCTGGCGCTCGACCATGCGCTTCAGGCCGTGCTGCATGATCACCGCCACCTCGTGCGCAAAGCTCGGGTCGTAGCTGATGCAGTTGGGGATGGTGCTGGCCAGGATGTGGCTGTGGCCGTCCTCGTGCTGCAGCCCCTCGCCGTTGAGCGTGGTGCGCCCGGAGGTGCCGCCCAGCAGGAAGCCGCGCGCCTGCATGTCGCCGGCCGCCCAGGCGAAGTCGCCAAAGCGCTGGAAGCCGAACATCGAGTAGTACACGTAGAACGGGATCATGATCCGGTTGTTCGTCGAGTACGAGGTCGCCGCGGCGATCCAGGAACACATGCCACCCGCCTCGTTGATCCCTTCCTGCAGGATCTGGCCGGCCTTGTCCTCCTTGTAGTACATCACCTGGTCGCGGTCCACCGGCGTGTAGAGCTGGCCCTTGGGGTTGTAGATGCCCGCCTGGCGAAACAGCCCTTCCATGCCGAAGGTGCGCGCCTCGTCCACGATGATCGGCACCACGCGCGGGCCCAGCGCCTTGTCGCGCAGCAGCTGCGTGAGGAAGCGCACATAGGCCTGGGTGGTGGAGATCTCGCGGCCCTCGGCGGTCGGGTCGAGGATCGCCTTGAAGGTCTCCAGCGACGGCACGGTGAAGCTCTCGTCGGATTTCTCGCGGCGGTGCGGCAAATATCCGCCCAGGGCCTTGCGCCGCTCGTGCAGGTACTTCATCTCCGGCGTGTCGTCGGCCGGCTTGTAGTAGGGCAGCTTGTCGAGCTCGCTGTCGGGGATGGGAATGTTGAAGCGATCGCGGATGTAGCGGATGTCCTCGTCCGACAGCTTCTTGGTCTGGTGCACCGTGTTCTTGGCCTCGCCGCCCTTGCCCATGCCGTAGCCCTTGACGGTCTTGACCAGCAGCACCGTGGGCTGGCCCTTGTGCTCGTTGGCGGCGTGGAAGGCCGCGTAGACCTTCTCCGGGTCGTGGCCGCCGCGGCGCAGCTCCCACAGGTCGTCGTCCGTCAGGTGCTCGACCAGCTTGGCGGTCTCGGGATAGCGGCCGAAGAAGTGTTTGCGGATGTAGGCGCCGTCCATGGCGCGGTAGGTCTGGTAGTCGCCGTCCAGCGTCTCCATCATGAGCTGGCGCAGGCGCCCGGTGGTGTCGCGGCGCAGCAGCTCGTCCCAGCCCTTGCCCCACAAGAGCTTGATGACGTGCCAGCCGGCGCCGCGGAAGTCGCCCTCGAGCTCCTGGATGATCTTGCCGTTGCCGCGCACCGGGCCATCGAGGCGCTGCAGGTTGCAGTTGATGACGAAAATCAGGTTGTCCAGGTTCTCGCGCGCCGCCAGGCTGATCGCGCCCTTGCTCTCGGGCTCGTCCATCTCGCCGTCGCCCAGGAAGATCCAGACCTTGCGCTTGGCCGTGTCGGCGATGCCGCGCGCGTGCAGGTACTTGAGGAAGCGCGCCTGGTAGATCGCCATCATCGGCCCCAGGCCCATCGACACGGTGGGAAACTGCCAAAAGCCGGGCATCAGCTTGGGGTGCGGGTAGCTCGGCAGGCCCTTGCCGTCCACTTCCTGGCGAAAGTGCTCGAGTTGCTCCTCGGTGATGCGCCCCTCCAGGTAGGCGCGGGCGTAGATGCCCGGTGCGCTGTGGCCCTGGAAGTAGATGCAATCGCCGCCGTGGTCCTCGCTCTCGGCGTGCCAGAAATGGTTGAAGCCCGCGCCCCACATGGAGGCCAGCGAGGCGAAGGAGCCGATGTGCCCCCCCAGGTCGCCGCCGTCCTCGGGGTGGATGCGGTTGGCGCGCACCACCATGGCCATGGCGTTCCAGCGCATGAAGGCGCGCAGGCGCTTCTCGATGGCGATGTTGCCGGGGCAGCGCGCCTCCTGCTCGGGCTCGATGGTGTTGACGTAGCCGGTGTTGGCGGAGAACGGCAGGTCGATGCTGTTTTGGCGGGCGTGTTCGAGCAGCTGCTCGATCAGGAAGTGGGCGCGCTCGGCGCCCTCCTTGTCGATGACTGCCTGCAGGGCATCCATCCACTCGCGCGTTTCCTGCTGGTCGATGTCGGTCGGAACGGTTCCTTGGGTGGGATCGGACATGCCCAGTCTCCTTGCTAAGTCGTTGGCAACAGCGTGATATTCGCTCAAGTTTCGCACAGTTTTTTCTTATTTCAAATTGTGCCTAGTTATTTCTCATCGTGGAATCTTGCTGCGAGCGCACAATATTTCTCGTGGTGAAAAGCGGCCGGGGGCGGGCCTTAAACTTGGCGCCATGCTGCCTTCTCCAGCCTCTTCCGCACCGCCGACCTCTGCCGCCAAGGCGGCCGCGCGCCGCTGGCGCAGCTGGTGGCGCAGCCTCTCGCCCATGCGCCAGGACCGCCTGGCGGCGTTGGCGCCCCTGGCGGCCGTGCTGATGTTCCTCGCGGCCATCGTGGCCTCGTTTTGGTACTTGCGCAATGAGGAGATCGAGCGCGAAAAGGAAGCCCTCAAACGCGACGTGGAATACGCGCAGCAGCGCGTGCGCCTGCGCCTGCTGGAGCGCCAGGAGCAGGTCATGCGCCTGGCGCGCGATGTCTCCAACCAAGAGGTGGACCGCAGCGAGTTCGGCACACGCGCCGAGGCGCTGATCAGCCAGTACCCGGAGCTGCAGGCGCTGAGCTGGATCGACGAGCGCCGCCGCATCCGCGCCACCCACGCCGCGCCGACGGTCACCAGCAGCCAGTTGCGCGTGGCCGGCGAGGTCCTGCGCGGCGGCGAGACAGCCGAACTCTACGGGCTGGTGCGCGACCTGCTGCAGCCGGTGTACTCCCAGCCGGTGACCACCAATGCGGGCGACGCGGTGCCCCTGCTGCAGCTGCAGGTGCCGCTGGCCTCCGAAGGCCGGTTCGCAGGGGTGGTGCTGGCGGAATACTCCATCGACAGCGTGCTGCGCTACGGCACGCCCACCGAGGTGCTGGCGCGCTACGCCGTGACGCTGCTCGACGCCGACAACCATGTGCTGGCCGGCTCCCCCCTGCCGCCGCGCAGCGGCTCCGTGTGGCCCTGGAGCGCCAAGGCCAACGCCTACCAGGTGCCGGTCTCGCCGGTGGGCAATGGCCTGGTGCTGCGCGGCCAGGCCTACCGCACCTCGTTGGGCATGGTCGGCAGCGGCCTGTTCTGGCTGGTCGGCACCCTGAGCGTGATGACCGCCTGGATGCTGATCGCCACCTGGCGTCACACGCGCCGCCGCCTGCAGGCGCAGCAGGCGCTGATCGCCGAGACCAACTTCCGGCGCGCCATGGAAAACTCCATCCTGACAGGGATGCGCGCGCTCGACTTGCAGGGGCGCATCACCTACGTCAACGCGGCGTTTTGCCAGATGACGGGCTGGAGCGAGGCGGAACTGGTTGGGCAGATGCCGCCCTACAGCTACTGGCCCGAGGAGGAGCACGAGGCGCTGCACGCCAAGCTGCGCGAGGAGCTCTCCGGCAAGGTCACGCCGGCGGGTTTCCAGGTGCGCGTGCGGCGCAAGAACGGCCACCTGTTCGATGCCCGGCTGTACGTCTCGCCCCTGGTGGACGCGCGTGGCCAGCAGACCGGCTGGATGACCTCGATGACCGACATCACCGAGCCCAACCGCGTGCGCGAGCAGCTCACCGCCTCGCACGAGCGCTTCACCATCGTGCTGGAGGCGCTGGACGCCTCGGTGTCGGTCGCCCCGCTGGGCAGCGAGGAACTGCTGTTCGCCAACCGCCTCTACCGCCAGTGGTTCGGCTCGCAGACCGCCGGCCACCTGCAGCTCGTGGCCCAGGCGGGCGTGCTCCCGGCCCATCGTGGCCAGAGCAGCGTGGACGACGAGGACGGCCTCATGGGGCTGCCGACCGACCCGCTGACCAGCGCCAATTCGGAGAACGCCGAGATTTTCCTGCCCGAACTCGGCAAGTGGCTGGAGGTGCGATCGCGCTACCTCAACTGGGTGGACGGGCGCCTGGCGCAGATGGTGATCGCCACCGACATCACGCCGCGCCGCCTGGCCGAAGAGCAGGCCGCCCGCCAGGCCGAGCGCGCGCAGTCCGTGAGCCGGCTGATCACCATGGGCGAGATGGCGTCGAGTGTGGCGCACGAGCTCAACCAGCCGCTGACGGCCATCAGCAACTACTGCAGCGGCATGATCTCGCGCATCCAGCGCGGCCAGATCGACGAGGAGGGCCTGATCGGCGCATTGGAGAAGACCGCCCACCAGGCCCAGCGCGCCGGCCAGATCATCCAGCGCATCCGCGCTTTCGTGAAAAAGAGCGAGCCCAACCGCCAGCTCGCGCGGGTGGAGGACATGGTGACCGAGGCGGTGGAGCTGGGCGGCATCGAGCTGCGCCGACACAACGTGCGCCTGAGCCACTACATGGCGGCACGCCTGCCGCCGGTCATGGCGGACTCGATCCTGATCGAGCAGGTGCTGGTCAACCTGATGAAGAACGGGGCCGAGTCCATCGTCCAGGCCAACCGCCCTCCGGCCCAGCGCAACGTCGAGCTGCGCGTGGTGCCGCGCCAGGTGGAGGGCCAGGACGTGATCGAGTTCAGCGTCCAGGACACCGGAGGCGGCCTGCCTCCGGAGATGCTCGCGCACCTGTTCGAGGCTTTCTATTCGACCAAGAGCGAGGGCATGGGTATTGGACTGAACCTGTGCCGCAGCATCGTCGAGTCGCACCACGGAAGGATGGAGGCGGAGAACCTCTACAATGGCTCCGAAGTCACGGGCTGCCGGTTTTCCTTCTGGCTGCCGCTGGCATAGGGCCTCGGCCACTATTGTTTGAATAGCAACGTCACTGCCCAAGGACCGAATTCCCATGAGCCTGACCCCGAAAAAAGGCGCCGTCTACGTCGTGGACGACGACGAGGCCGTGCGCGACTCGCTGCAGTGGCTGCTCGAAGGCAAGGACTACCGCGTGCGCTGCTTCGACTCGGCCGAGTCGTTCCTTGCGCGCTACGACCCGCGCGAGGTCGCCTGCCTGATCGTCGACATCCGCATGGGGGGCATGACCGGCCTGGAGCTGCAGGACCGCCTGCTCGAGCGCAAGTCGCCCCTGCCCATCGTCTTCATCACCGGCCACGGCGACGTGCCCATGGCGGTGAACACCATGAAGAAGGGCGCCCTGGACTTCATCCAGAAACCCTTCAACGAGGACGAGCTGCTGGAGCTGGTGGAGCGCATGCTCGACCACGCGCGCGAGGCCTTCGCCGAGCATCAGCAGGCGGCCAGCCGCGAGGCGCTGCTGTCCAAGCTCACCAGCCGCGAGGCGCAGGTGCTCGAGCGCATCGTCGCCGGGCGCCTGAACAAGCAGATCGCCGACGACCTGGGCATCAGCATCAAGACTGTGGAGGCGCACCGCGCCAACATCATGGAAAAGCTCGGCGGCAACACGGTGGCCGACCTGCTGAAGATCGCCCTGGGCCCCACCGCCGCCAAGCCCTGAGCGCCGCGACGAGGCCCGCATCTCCAGGCTGCCCACCCGCACCGCGCCGGGAGCGGGCGGCCTTTTCATTTGCCCGACGGAAAATCCCCGCATGACCGCCCAACTCATCGATGGCAACGCCCTGTCGCGCCAGCTGCGCCAGCAGGTGCGCGAGCGCACCACCGCACTCAAGGAGCGCGGCCTCACCCCCGGCCTGGCCGTGGTGCTGGTCGGCGACAATCCCGCCAGCCAGGTCTACGTGCGCAACAAGGTCAAGGCCTGCGAGGAGGTGGGCTTCCATTCCGTCCTGGAAAGGTACGACGCCACCCTCACCGAGGCCGAGCTGCTCGCGCGCATCGAGGCGCTGAACCAGGATCCAGCCATCCACGGCATCCTGGTGCAGCTGCCCCTGCCCGCCCACATCGACGACAAGAAGGTGATCGAGGCGATCTCGCCCGCCAAGGACGTGGATGGCTTTCACGTCGCCAGTGCCGGCGCCCTGCTGGTGGGCGAGGCGGGTTTCAAGGCCTGCACGCCCTACGGCTGCATGAAGATGCTCGAATCCATCGGCCTGAAGGACCTGCGCGGCAAGCACGCGGTGGTGATCGGCCGCTCCAACATCGTCGGCAAGCCGATGGCGCTGATGCTGCTGGCGGCCAACGCCACGGTGACGGTCTGCCACAGCGGCACGGCCGACCTCGCCGCCATGACGCGCCAGGCCGACATCGTGGTCGCAGCGGTGGGCAAGCGCAACGTGCTGACGGCCGACATGGTCAAGCCCGGCGCCGTGGTCATCGACGTGGGCATGAACCGCAACGCCGAGGGCAAGCTCTGCGGCGACGTCGATTTCGAGGGCGTGCGCGAGGTCGCCGGCTGGATCACCCCCGTGCCCGGCGGCGTCGGCCCCATGACCATCACCATGCTGCTGGTCAACACGCTGGAGGCGGCCGAGCGGCTGCGGCCTTGAAACTTCGGCGCCGCGCCGCCACTCTGTTTCCCCATGAGCAGCAATCCCCTCCTCGACTTCACCGGCCACATTCGCTTCGACCGCATCACGCCCGCCGACGTGGCGCCCGCCATGGACGAGCTGTTGCGGCGCGCGGACGCGGCCCTGGCCACTGTCACGGCGCCGGATTTCCCGGCCGAATGGAACGCCATGGCGCGCGTGCTGGACGTCGCCACCGAGGAGCTCGGACGCTCCTGGGGCGCCGTCGGCCACCTGGTCAGCGTGGCTGACACGCCCGAGCTGCGCGCCGCCTACAACGCTGCCCTGCCGCGCGTGACCGAGTTCTGGACCCGCCTGGGAGCCAGCGAGGCCCTGTACGCCAAGTACAAGGCGATCGACCCTGCGGGGCTGAACGCCGAGCAGCGGCGGGCACACGCCAATGCGCTGCGCAACTTCGTGCTCTCTGGCGCGGAGCTCAAGGGCGCCGACCGGGAGCGCTTCACCGCCATCCAGGAGCGCCTGGCCGAGTTGAGCCAGAAATTCAGCGAGAACGCGCTGGATGCAACCGATGGCTACGCCTATTACGCCAGCGAGGAAGAGCTGGCGGGAGTGCCCGGGGATGTGGTGCAGGCCGCGCGGGAGGCGGCCCGGGCCGAGGGGCGCGAGGGCTACAAGCTCACGCTGAAGCTGCCCTGCTACCTGCCGGTGATGCAGTTCGCGACCCACCGCGCGCTGCGCGAGCGGCTGTACCGGGCCTACGTCACGCGCGCCTCGGAACAGGCCGAGGGCGAGCTGGTGCGCTTCGACAACAGCGCCGTCATGGCGGAGATCCTGGACCTGCGGCAGGAAGAGGCGCGGCTGCTGGGCTACGCCAGCTTTGCCGAGGTCTCGCTGGTGCCGAAGATGGCCGACTCACCGACCCAGGTCATCGCCTTCCTGCGCGACCTGGCCCGGCGCGCCCGGCCCTACGCAGAGCAGGACGTGGCCGACCTGCGCGCCCTGGGGGCGCAGCAATACGGGCTGCAGGACCCGCAGCCTTGGGACTGGAGCTTCCTGTCGGAGCGCCTCAAGGAAGCGCGCTACGCCTTCAGCGAGCAGCAAGTCAAGGAATACTTCACGGCCTCCAAGGTGCTGGCGGGGCTGTTCAGAATCGTGGAGACGCTGTTCGAGGTGGAGATCCGCCCGGACAGCGCGCCCGTGTGGAACCCGGCAGTGGAGTTCTACCGCATCGAGCGCGGCGGCCAGCTCGTCGGCCAGTTCTACCTCGACCAGCCGGCCCGCCCGGGCAAGCGCGGCGGCGCCTGGATGGACGATGCGCGCACGCGCTGGCTCCGCCCCGACGACGGCCGGCTGCAGACGCCGGTGGCCTACATGGTGTGCAACTTCGCCAGCGGCGTGGAGGGCAAGCCGGCGTTGCTCACGCACGACGACGTGGTCACGCTGTTCCACGAGTTCGGCCACGGCCTGCACCACATGCTCACCCAGGTGAACGAGCGCGACGTCTCGGGCATTGGCGGCGTGGAGTGGGACGCGGTCGAGCTGCCCAGCCAGTTCATGGAAAACTTCTGCTGGGAGTGGGAGGTCCTGCGCCACATGACGGCGCACGTGGACACGGGCGAGCCGCTGCCACGCGCGCTGTACGAGCGGATGGTCGCGGCGCGCAACTTCCAGGCCGGCATGCAAACGTTGCGGCAGGTGGAATTCGGCCTGTTCGACATGCTGCTGCACACCGATCCGGACCCGGCGCGCAACCTGCACGTGCTGCTGCAGCAGGTGCGCGACGAGGTGGCCGTGCTCCCGGCGCCGCCCTTCAGCCGCACGGCCCACACCTTCAGCCACATCTTCGCCGGCGGCTACGCGGCCGGTTACTACAGCTACAAGTGGGCCGAAGTGCTGAGCGCCGACGCCTACGCCGCCTTCGAGGAAACCATGGGCGAGGATGGCATGCCCAGCTTGGAGACCGGCCGGCGCTACCGCCAGGAAATCCTGGAGGCGGGCGGCAGCCGTCCGGCCATGGAATCCTTCAAGGCCTTCCGGGGGCGCGAGCCGCGCATCGATGCGCTGCTGCGCCACCAGGGAATGACCGCGTGAGCGCGCTGGCGCCGCCGCCCGGCACGGCCCGCCTCCCCTGACCACCGCCTTCGTGTCCGCTGGAGTGCCCGCATGAACATCCGCCGCCTCGCCCTCTGCTCCCTAGGCACCGCCCTTGCCCTTGCGGGCGGCGCCCATGCCCAGCAGGTCTATCGCATCGTCGGCCCCGACGGCAAGGTGACCTTCTCCGACCGCGCACCGGCCGAGGGCGCCTCGGCCGCGCCGGTCGGCCGCAGCACCGCCGTGCCCCCCTCCCCGACCCTGCCCCCCGCCCTGCGACAGGCGAGCCAGCGCTACCCGGTGACGCTCTACACCAGCAGCGACTGCGCGCCCTGCGACAGCGCCCGCGCCCTGCTCACGCAGCGGGGCATCCCTTTCGCCGAGCGCACCGTCAGCAGCAACGACGACATCGACGCGCTCAAGCGCCTGAGCGGGGACGCCAGCCTGCCGCTGGCGACGATCGGCGCCCAGCAGCTCAAGGGCTTCTCGGACACCGAGTGGACCCGCTACCTGGACGCCGCCGGCTATCCCAAGCAATCCCAGCTGCCGCCGGGCTACCGCCGCCCGGCCCCGGCGCCGATGGTGGCGGTGGTCCCCAAGGCAGCGCC
>NZ_ALEE01000214.1 GCF_000282995.1 Melaminivora alkalimesophila | reverse complement strand
GCCTGCCGAGCCGGCCGCCGCACCGGGATCGGGCGAGGCTGGCGGCAACGCGCCGAGCGCGCCCGCCCGCCCCGCCGGGCCGGCGCCCGCCAACCCGGCCGGCATCGTGTTCTGAAGATTCGCCAGAAGCTCAGAAGGACAGCGTCCGCACCCCCTCGCGCGTGCCGAGCAGGCACACGCTCGCCTTGTGCTGGGCGAAGACGCCCACCGTCACCACGCCCGGCCACTGGTTTACCTCGGCCTCGAAAGCCAGCGGGTCGGTGATCGCCAGGCCCGCCACGTCCAGCAGGTGCTGGCCGTTGTCCGTCACCAGGGGCGTGCCGTCGGCCTTCAGACGCACCGACGGCCGGCCGCCCAATGCCTCGAAGCGGCGCGCGATGTGGGCCGAGGCCATGGGGATCACTTCCACTGGCAGCGGAAAGCTGCCCAGCGTGTCCACCAGCTTCGACTCGTCGGCGATGCACACGAAGCGCTCTGCCAGCGCCGCCACGATCTTCTCGCGCGTCAATGCCGCCCCGCCGCCCTTGACCATGTGGCCGCGGCCGTCGATCTCGTCGGCCCCGTCGATGTAGACGGGCAGCCCCTGTACCTCGTTGGCCTCCAGCACCGGGATGCCGAGCGCCCGCAGCCGCTCCGTGCTGGCTTCGGAGCTGGAGACGGCACCGCGGATGCGCTCCTTGATGGTGGCGAGCGCGTCGATGAACTTGTTGACCGTGGAGCCGGTACCGACGCCGACGATGCTGCCGGGCTCGACGTAGTGCAGCGCGGCTTGACCGACCAGGGTCTTGAGGGCGTCCTGAGACAGGGGAGCAGGTGTGGTCATGGGAGACAATCGCAGGGTTTTTGCGGATTATCCCCATGTCCTTGCTTCCCTACGCGCTGGCCCGCCCTTTCCTGTTCCGCCTCGACCCCGAACGCGCCCACGACCTGACTCTCGAATGGCTGGCGCGCGGCCAGGGAACGGCGCTGGAGCGCGCCTGGCGGCAGGCGCGGGTGAGCGATCCGGTCGAGCTCGCCGGCCTGCGCTTTCCCAACCGCGTGGGCCTGGCCGCCGGGCTGGACAAGAACGCGCGCTGCATCGATGCGCTGGCTGCCATGGGCTTTGGCTTCGTGGAGGTCGGCACGGTGACACCGCGTCCGCAGCCCGGCAACCCGCGCCCGCGCATGTTTCGGCTGCCCGAGGCGCAGGCGCTGATCAACCGGCTGGGCTTCAACAACGACGGACTGGACGCCTTCGTGGCGAACGTCCAGCGCTCGCGCGTGCGCACCGAGGGTCGCCCGCTGCTGCTGGGCCTGAACATCGGCAAGAACGCCAGCACGCCGATCGGGGAGGCGACGCAGGACTACCTGGACTGCCTGCGCGGCGTCTATCCTCACGCCGACTACGTCACGGTCAACATCAGCTCGCCCAACACGCAGAACCTGCGCGCGCTGCAGGGCGACGCCGCACTCGACGCGCTGCTGGGCGCCATCGCGGCCGAACGCGAGCGGCTGGCAGCCGCGCAGGGACGGCGCGTGCCGGTGTTCGTGAAGATCGCGCCCGACCTGCAGCCCGAGCAGGTCGAGGTCATCGCTGCCACGCTGCAGCGCCACGGCATGGATGGGGTGATCGCCACCAACACCACGGTCGAGCGCGCCGCCGTGCAGGGCCTTGCGCATGCAAACGAGGCGGGAGGCCTGAGCGGCGCGCCGGTGCGCGAGGCAAGCAACGCGATTATCCGCCAGCTGCGCGCGCGGCTGGGCGCAGGCTATCCGATCATCGGCGTGGGCGGCGTGCTGAGCGCACAAGATGCGCTTGCCAAGATCGAGGCAGGAGCCGACGTGGTGCAGCTCTATACCGGCCTGATCTACCGCGGCCCTGCCCTGGTCCCCGAAATCGCCCGCGCCCTGCGCGCGCGGTTGGGGGACACGGCCTGAGGCTGCGGCAGGCCTCAGCGGCGCAGCCGCGAAACCAGCGGCATGACCACGCCGGCCCAGCGGATCAGCCGGCGCGGACCTGCCAGCGCCGCCACGCCGAGCGCCACGGCCACCACCGCCGGGTGCAGCCGCGCGAAGGCCAACAGGCGCTTGGGCAGAGGGTCGTTGGGATCCAGACCGGCGCGCGCCTGGACGATGGCGCGCGTCTGGCGGTAGGCCTCGCGCCGGGCGCGCAGGCGCTCGCGCTGCACCAGGATGCGGTCCAGCACCTGCTGCTGCTCCGGAGTGGCGATGGGCAGGCGTTTGGTCGTCATGGTCAGAGCTTTCCCTTGATCAGGTTCCAGTCGTTGCCCAGTTCGCGGCGCGTGAAGGCGAAGGCATTGCCGAGCAAGCGCGCCAGCGACAGGATGGCCAGCAGCACGCCGACACACGCGACCGTCCACCCCCCCGCCAGCAGCCACGCCACCAGGGCGCGCTGGGGCGAATCCCAGAACTGCACCAGCACCGCCAGCGACAGCAGGAGCAGCGCCAGCATCGCCAGCGCGCCGAACACGATGCCCAGCACCACCAGCTGCATGAGGCGCCGCTTGAAGTCGTCGAGCTCCAGCCGCGCCAGGGTGAGGCGGTCCTCGGCGGCGATGGCGCCCTCGATGATCGCGGCGCGCCAGCGCGCCACCCAGCCCTCCAGGCCCAGCAGGGATAACCAGTTCATGCGCTTGTCTTTCTTGTTCGGCGTGGGGTGGCGGCCGGCGCCAGGGCACCGGCCGGGCGAATCGCTCAGCGGCGCGCGAGCAGGAAGCCCACCAACGCACCGGCGGCCAGCGCGGCAGTTGCCACGCGCCAGGGCTCGTCGTGGGCGTAGCGGTCGGCGGCACGCGCTGCGTCGCGGGCCTGGGCCGCGGCCTCCTGGGCGGCACGCACGGCGCTGTCGCGCACGTTCTCGATGCCATCGTCCAGGCGCTCGCGCAGCTGCCTGATCTGCGGAATGTTGTCCAATTCCTTGTTGGCCAGCAAGCCGCGCAGATCGCCGACGAGGCGCTCCAGTTCACTCTGGGTGTTGGATAGGGTTTCGGAGACGGAGGTCATGGGTTTGGCCTTTCTTGGTTGACTCGACAGTAAATCACCCGCCGCCACGCGGCTGTAGGCGGGTATCCCATCTTAGAGCGAGTCGCGTGCCAAGCCGCCGCTTCAGCCCTGCAGGGCGCGCAGCACTTCCTCGCCGATCGCCAGTGCGCTGGTCAACCCGGGCGACTCGATGCCCAGCAGCTGCACCAGGCCGGGCACCCCATGCTCCGCCGGGCCCTGGATGAGGAAATCCGCCTCCACCGCACCGGCCGGCCATCGCAGCTTCGGCCGCATGCCTGCATAGCCCGGCTGCAGAACGCCCTGCGGCAGACCAGGCCAGTAGCGGCGCACCTCGGCCTCGAAGGCCGCCGCCCGCCCGGGATCCACGTCCAGGTCCTGGGGGTCGTCCACCCATTGCACGTCCGGACCGAAGCGCGCCTGCCCGCCCAGGTCGAGCGTCAGGTGCACACCCAGCCCGCCCTCTTCCGGCACGGGATAGACCAGGTGGGAAAAGGGAGCGCGTCCGCCCAGGGCGAAATAACTGCCCTTGGCGCAGGCCGCCTGCGGCACCCGGGCCGGATCGATGCCCTCGAAACGCTTCGCCAGTGCCGGCGCGCGCAACCCGGCGGCGTTGACCACACAGCGTGCAGCCAGCTCCAGGCCGTCGGCCATGCGCAGCACCAGCCCTTGCGGGGCGGCGCGACCCCCTTCCACCGACGCGCGCAGCACGACCGCGCCGCCCGCGGCCTCCAGATCGCCCTGCAGGGCGAGCATGAAAGCGTGGCTGTCGAGGATTCCGGTGGAGGGCGAGCGCAGCGCCGCGTGGCATTCGAGTGCGGGCTCGAGCTGCAGGGCCTGCGCGCGCGTCAGCCACTGCAGGTCGTCCACGCCGTTGGCGCGGGCGCGCGAGGCCAGCGCCCGCAGCGCCGCAACTTGCTCTTCCTGCGTTGCGACGATCAGCTTGCCGCAGCGCCGATGTGGCACTCCACGCTCCCCGAGGTAGTCGTACAGCAGCGCCTTGCCGCGCACGCACAGCCGGGCCTTGAGCGAGCCGGGCGGGTAGTAAATCCCGGCATGGATGACCTCGCTGTTGCGCGAGCTCGCCTGCGTGCCGATGGCGCCCTCGGCCTCCAGCACCAGCACTTCGCGCCCCGCCAGCGCCAAGGCACGCGCCACGGCCAGCCCCACGACCCCCGCGCCGATGACCACGGCGTCGACCTGCTCCATCCCTGCCCTCCCGCCACAGGCGCCGCGCCAACGAAAAAGGGCCGGGAATCGCTTCCTGGCCCTGTCCGGCGGGCATGCGCCCGAATGATGAAGATCTGGTGGGTGATACATGGATCGAACATGTGACCCCTGCCGTGTGAAGGCAGTGCTCTACCGCTGAGCTAATCACCCTCGGCCCGGCAACGCCCGGCCTTGAAAACTGGTGGGTGATACATGGATCGAACATGTGACCCCTGCCGTGTGAAGGCAGTGCTCTACCGCTGAGCTAATCACCCAAGTTGCGCTGTGCAACAAGCCGCAGATTATGGCACAGCTTCAGCCTGGTTGCGAGAGATTGCGCCACACGGTCTTGCCGCCGCTCGCCTTGTCGAGCTGCGTGAGCAGCGCCTCGTGGGCCGCCAGCTCGGCCGCGGTGGGCGCGATCACCGGCAGGACCAGGCGCCGCAGGTCGATGCCCGAGGCCGGGCCGGCGCCCGCGCCGTCGGCCGCTTCGTCCATGACCAGCAGGGCCTCCTGCCCGCGCGTCATGTTGATGTAGACCTCGGCCAGCAGCTGCGCGTCCAGCAATGCGCCGTGCAGCGTGCGCCCGGAATTGTCCACCTCCAGCCGGTCGCACAGTGCATCGAGCGAGTTGCGCTTGCCCGGGAACATCTCGCGCGCCATCGCCAGGGTATCGACGATTCCTGCGACGTGCGTTGCCAGGGGCGGCAGCCCGGCCAGCTCCAGCTCCTTGTCGAGGAAGCCGACGTCGAAACCCGCGTTGTGGATGATCAGCTCGGCGCCGCGCAGGTAGTCGAGGATTTCCTGCGCACGCTCGGCAAAGCGGGGCTTGTCGCGCAGGAACTCGTTGCTGATGCCGTGCACGCGCAGCGCATCCTCATGGCTGTCGCGGTCGGGATTGAGGTACAGGTGCAGGTTGTTGCCCGTGGGCTTGCGCGCCACGAGCTCCACGCAGCCCAGCTCGATGATGCGGTCGCCGTCG
>NZ_ALEE01000213.1 GCF_000282995.1 Melaminivora alkalimesophila | reverse complement strand
GGTCGCCGTCGGCCGCCGACAGGCCGGTGGTTTCCGTGTCCAGGACGATCTGGCGGGTCATGCGCGGCTCCGGCGGCCACCGGCGAGGAAGTCGAAGGCACGGTCCATCAGTGGTTCTCGCGCGCGTGGTTGATGGTGTATTTGGGGATTTCCACCGTGACGTCGCTCTGCGCGAGGATCGCCTGGCAGGACAGGCGCGACTGTGGCTCCAGACCCCAGGCGCGGTCCAGCAGGTCTTCTTCTTCCTCTTCGGCCTCGTTGAGCGAGTCGTAGCCGCTGCGCACGATCACGTGGCAGGTGGTGCAGGCGCAGCTCATGTCACAGGCGTGCTCGATGTTGATGTCGTTCTCCAGCAGCGCCTCGCAGATCGAGGTGCCGGCAGGGGCGCTGATCTCGGCGCCCTCGGGGCAATACTCGGGATGGGGCAGAACCTTGATGACGGGCATGGTGGGGCCTTGGGTATGTTCGTTCTTCGGGCACCGGGCCGCACAGGCCCGGCGCAGGGAGCGGGAGGCTACAGCGCGCTGACCGAGCGCCCGGCAAGGGCCCGGCGGATGCCGCGGTTCATGCGCCGGGCCGCGAAGGCCTCGGTGCCCTGGGCCAGCCGCTTGCCAGCCGCCTCGATGGCGACCGCGTCCTGCGACTGGGCCAGCGCCTCGCGCAGGGACTGCATCAGGGCCTCGATGGCGGTGCGCTCGGCGGGCTCCAGCACGTCGCCGTCGGCCTCCAGCGCGCTCTGCGTCGCCAGCAGCAGGCGCTCGGCATCGACGCGCGCCTCGGCCAGCGCGCGCGCGCGCTTGTCCTCCTCGGCAGTGGCGAAGCCCTCCTGCAGCATGCGGGCGATCTGCTCGTCCGACAGGCCATAGGAAGGCTTGACGTCGATGCGCGCCTGCACGCCGCTGGTCAGCTCCTCGGCCGCCACGCTCAGCAGGCCGTCGGCATCCACCGTGAAGGTCACACGGATGCGCGCCGCGCCGGCGGCCATGGGCGGGATGCCGCGCAGCTCGAAACGCGCCAGGCTGCGGCAGTCCTGCACCAGGTCGCGCTCGCCCTGCACCACGTGCAGCGCCATGGCCGTCTGGCCGTCCTTGTAGGTCGTGAAATCCTGGGCGCGTGCCGTGGGGATGGTCTCGTTGCGCCCGATGATGCGCTCGACCAGCCCGCCCATGGTCTCGATACCCAGCGACAGCGGAATCACATCCAGCAGCAGCAGCTCGCCGGCGGCGTCGTTGCCGGCCAGCTGGTTGGCCTGGATGGCGGCGCCCAGCGCCACCACCTGGTCCGGATCCAGGTTGGTCAGCGGCTCGCGGCCAAAGAACGCCGCCACCGCCTCGCGCACGGCGGGCATGCGGGTCGAGCCGCCCACCAGCACCACGCCCTGCACCTCGTCGCGGCCGATCTGCGCATCGCGCAGCGCGCGGCGCACGGCGGCGAGGGTGCGCTGGGTGAGCGCCGCCGTGGCCTCGGCGAAGTCGGCGCGCCGCACCTCGCACTCGAGCGGCCCGTCCGAGAGCAGCGCGCCGAACCGGGCGACTTCCGAATCCGTCAGCGCTTCCTTGCACGCGCGTGCCGCCATGCGCACCGCCGCCCGGTCGGCGGGCGTGGCCGGGCTGCGGCCCTGGCGGGCCAGCACCCAGTCTGCAAGCGCGGCATCGTAGTCGTCACCGCCGAGGGCCGAATCGCCGCCCGTGGCGATGACCTCGAACACGCCGCGCGCCAGCCGCAGGATGGAGATGTCGAAGGTGCCGCCGCCCAGGTCGTAGACCGCATAGACGCCTTCCGAGCCATTGTCCAGCCCGTAGGCCACGGCAG
>NZ_ALEE01000212.1 GCF_000282995.1 Melaminivora alkalimesophila | reverse complement strand
GGCAGCCGCCGTGGGCTCGTTGATCAGGCGCAGAACCTCCAGGCCCGCCAGCCGCGCAGCGTCCTTGGTCGCCTGGCGCTGCGCGTCGTCGAAATAGGCCGGCACCGTGATGACGGCGCCGTGGATGTCGTTGTCGAAGCTGTCTTCCGCGCGCTGGCGCAGGGTGGCCAGGATCTCGGCGCTGACTTCCACCGGCGAGCGCACGCCCGCCACCGTCTGGATGCCGAGCATGCCGCCCTCCTCGCCGGGTGCGACGAACTGGTAGGGCAGGCTGCCCGCGTCGGCGATGTCGGCCAGCGAGCGGCCCAGGAAACGCTTGGCCGAGGCAATGGTGTTGGCGGCGTCTTGCTGGCGGGCCGCCTGGGCAGCGCGTCCGATCTGGCTGCGCCCGCCCTCCAGGTAGCGGACCACCGAAGGCAGCAGCACTTCCCCTTCAGCGTCCGGCAGGCACTCGGCCACGCCGTGGCGCACGGCCGCCACGAGCGAATGCGTGGTGCCCAGGTCGATGCCGACGGCGATGCGCCGCTGGTGCGGGTCGGGGGACTGGCCGGGTTCGGAAATTTGCAGTAGCGCCATGGATCGTGCTTGTGGTTCTGTGGGCGGGCGGTGCCGGGACGGCGGTCATTGTCCCAGCTGCTCGCGGCGCTCCTCGATGTCGCGGGCGAATCGCGCAATGAACATGAGGGCTCTGACCTCAGGCACGGCCGCCGGGAAATCCTGCTCCTCGTCGATCAGCCCGGCCAGGCGCTGCAGCGCCGCGCGGCGCGCCTCCTCGGTCTCGTCCTGCAGGGCGTCGAGCGCCGGCCCATCCTGCGCCTCGTCCAGCGCCTCGCGCCACTGCATCTGCTGCAGCAGGAACTGGGGCGGCATGGCGGTGTTGTCCTCGGCCTGGATCGCGGCGCCATGCAGCTCGCACAGATAGGCGGCGCGCCTCAGGGGGTCCTTCAGGCGCTGGTAGGCTTCGTTGATGCGCACCGACCACTGCATCGCCACGCGCTGCGCGGCCGCGCCCTGGGCAGCGGCCCGGTCCGGGTGGGCCTGGCGCTGCAGCTCCTTCCAGCGTGCATCCAGCTCCGCGCGGTCCAGGGCGAAGCGGCGCGGCAGGCCGAAGAGTTCGAAGTCGTCGGATTGCAGGTTCATGGACGAGACCGGCGTCCGGCCGGCAAAGGCAAGGGGATAAAAAAACCGCCATGGCAGCGCAATGCGATGGCGGTGGATGCAAGCGCGGGCCGCCTTCAGACGCGGAAGCTCTCCCCGCAGCCGCAGCGGTCGCGCTCGTTCGGGTTGTTGAAGCGAAAGCCTTCGTTCAGCCCGTCGCGCACGAAGTCCAGCTCCGTGCCGTCGATGTAGGCCAGGCTCTTGGGGTCAATCAGGACCTTGACCCCGTGCTCCTCGAAGACGATGTCCTCGGGCTGGGGCTCGTCCACGTACTCGAGCTGGTAGGCCAGGCCCGAGCAGCCAGTGGTCTTGATGCCCAGCCGCACGCCCACGCCCTTGCCGCGGCGCGCCAGGTAGCGGCTCACGTGGCGGGCG
>NZ_ALEE01000211.1 GCF_000282995.1 Melaminivora alkalimesophila | reverse complement strand
CGGGCGGCGGCCTCGGTCAGGGTGATGCCCATGGCAGCCCCCTCATCAGGCGGCCTGCACGTCGGCGGGAACGCCGCGCTTGGCCTTGTAGTCGTTCACTGCCGCCTTGATGGCGTCTTCGGCCAGGATCGAGCAGTGGATCTTCACCGGCGGCAGGGCCAGCTCCTCGGCGATGGCGCTGTTCTTGAGCTGGGCGGCCTCGTCCAGGGTCTTGCCCTTGACCCATTCGGTCACGAGCGAGGACGAAGCGATGGCCGAGCCGCAGCCGTAGGTCTTGAAGCGCGCGTCCTCGATGACGCCGGTGTCCGGGTTGACCTTGATCTGCAGGCGCATGACGTCGCCACAGGCGGGCGCGCCGACCATACCGGTGCCCACCGTCTCGTCGCCCTTGTCGAAGGAGCCGACGTTGCGCGGGTTCTCGTAGTGGTCGATGACCTTGTCAGAGTAAGCCATGGTGTATTCCTCCTTGTCTCTCGGTTGCCGTCAGTGGGCGGCCCACTGGATGGTGCTCAGGTCGACGCCTTCCAGGTGCATCTCCCACAAGGGGGAGAGTTCGCGCAGCTTGGCCACGTTGTGGCGAATCGCCTGGATGGCGTAGTCGATCTCTTCCTCGGTCGTGAAGCGGCCGATGGTCATGCGCAGGCTGCTGTGCGCCAGCTCGTCGCTGCGGCCCAGCGCGCGCAGCACGTAGCTGGGCTCCAGGCTCGCCGAGGTACAGGCCGAGCCGCTGGAGACCGCCAGGCCCTTGATGCCCATGATCAGCGACTCGCCCTCGACGTAGTTGAAGCTCATGTTCAGGTTGTGCGGCACGCGCCGCTCGAGGTCGCCGTTCACGAAGACCTGCTCGATGTCCTTGAGGCCGTTCAGCAGGCGCTGCTGGAGCGCGCGCACGCGGGCGTTGTCCTGGGCCATCTCTTCCTTTGCGATGCGGAAGGCCTCGCCCATGCCGACGATCTGGTGCGTGGCAAGCGTGCCCGAGCGCATGCCGCGCTCGTGGCCGCCGCCGTGCATCTGCGCCTCCAGGCGCACGCGGGGCTTCCTGCGCACGTACAGCGCGCCGATGCCCTTGGGGCCGTAGGTCTTGTGCGAGGCCAGGCTCATCAGGTCCACAGGCAGGGCCTTGAGGTCGATCTCGATCTTGCCGGTCGCCTGGGCGGCATCGACGTGCAGCAGCACGCCCTTCTCGCGGCAGATAGCGCCGATGGCGGCGATGTCCTGGATGACGCCGATCTCGTTGTTCACGAACATGACGCTGGCAAGGATCGTGTCCGGGCGGATCGCGGCCTTGAAGACCTCCAGATCCAGTAGGCCGTTGTCCTGCACGTCGAGGTAGCTGACCTCGAAGCCCTGGCGCTCGAGCTCGCGCATCACGTCCAGCACCGCCTTGTGTTCGGTCTTGACCGTGATCAGGTGCTTGCCCTTGCCCTTGTAGAAGTGGGCCGCACCCTTGATCGCCAGGTTGTTCGATTCGGTGGCGCCGCTGGTCCAGACGATCTCGCGCGGGTCGGCGCCGATCAGCTCGGCCACCTGCGTGCGCGCCTTCTCCACGGCCTCTTCCGCCTCCCAGCCCCAGGCGTGGCTGCGCGAGGCCGGGTTGCCGAAGTGCTCGCGCAACCACGGGATCATCGCGTCCACGACGCGCGGATCCACGGGGGTCGTCGCACCGTAGTCGAGGTAGATGGGAAAGTGGGGCGTCATGTCCATGGCTGGTTCGGTATCGCTTCTGGCTGGCGGATGGGTTTCGGGTGGTTCTAGGGGGCGGTAGTGTGCGGCGAGGGCCCCGGACGCGCCCGGCGGCGTGCCGATGGCCTTGCGCGCAACGTCAGGATTTGGCGAAGGCGTTGCCCAGGGCGAACACGGAATTGGGCGCGTTCACGCGGATCGGCTTGACCACCGGCGTGGTGGAGATGGCGCGGCGCGTGGCGGGCTTGTCCTCGATCTGGATGCCCTTGGCGAGCTGCTCGTCCACGAGCTTTTGCAGCGTCACGGAGTCGAGGAACTCGACCATGCGCTGGTTCAGCGCGGCCCACAGGTCGTGCGTCATGCAGCGGCCGGCCTCGCCCAGGCAGTTTTCCTTGCCACCGCACTGGGTGGAGTCGATGGGCTCGTCGACCGAGACGATGATGTCGGCCACCGTGATGTCGGCGGCCTTGCGCGCCAGGGTATAGCCGCCGCCCGGGCCGCGGGTGGATTCCACCAGCTCATGGCGGCGCAGCTTGCCGAAGAGCTGTTCCAGGTAAGATAGGGAGATCTGCTGGCGCTGGCTGATGGCCGCCAGGGTGACGGGGCCATTGTGCTGGCGCAGGGCCAGGTCGATCATGGCGGTGACCGCAAAACGGCCCTTGGTGGTGAGACGCATCGCAAGCTCCTTGGTAAGTCAGGCTTGATCCTTGAAACGCCGGCAGGCCTCGTTGCCTGCCCGCCGGCTCCGTCCCCGCCCTGCCCGGCGCCACACGCCGAGTCCTGCTTCGTGTTGTGGGGTTATTTCTCGGAAAATCTGAGGCCATTGTAGCACAAAACTTGAGTAAATTGGTCGGGTAAGCACTTCCCACAGCCTGGCCGCCCCGCGCGCCCTCATGCCACGGCAGGGTCGGGCCCGCGGGCCCCGAAGACCCGCTCCTTGAGCCGCGCGAGCTGGTCGCGCACGCGCGCCGCCTGCTCGAACTCCAGGTTGCGCGCATGCTCGAGCATGAGCCTTTCGAGCCGCTTGATCTCGCGCGCAATGTCTTTTTCGGGCATCTCCGCGAGCTCCGCCTGGCGCATGGCTTCGCGCTCCAGGCGCTGCGCCTCCTGGCCAGCCTTCTCGCTGTAGACGCCGTCAATCAGGTCTCTTACCTGCTTGACAATGCTGCGCGGTGTGATACCTCTTTCCTTGTTGTAGGCGATTTGCCGCGCGCGGCGCCGCTCGGTCTCGCCGATCGCCTTCTTCATCGATTCCGTCATGTGGTCGGCGTAGAGGATGGCCTTGCCGTTGGCGTTGCGCGCGGCGCGGCCGATGGTCTGGATCAGGCTGCGCTCGGCGCGCAGGAAGCCCTCCTTGTCGGCGTCGAGGATCGCGACCAGCGACACCTCCGGAATGTCCAGGCCCTCCCGCAGCAGGTTGATGCCCACCAGCACGTCGAAGGCCCCCAGCCGCAGGTCGCGGATGATCTCCACGCGCTCCACGGTGTCGATGTCCGAGTGCAGGTAGCGCACGCGCACGCCGTTGTCCGTCAGGTAGTCGGTCAGCTGCTCGGCCATGCGCTTGGTGAGCGTGGTGATGAGCACGCGCTCGTGCCGCTCCACGCGCAGCCGGATCTCCTGCAGCACGTCGTCCACCTGGCTGGTGGCCGGGCGCACCTCGACCTCCGGGTCGACCAGCCCGGTGGGGCGCACCACTTGGTCGACGATCTGGCCGGAATGCGTCCTCTCGTAGTCGGCCGGCGTGGCCGAGACGAAGATCACCTGGCGCATGCGCCGCTCGAATTCCTCGAACTTGAGCGGCCGGTTGTCCAGCGCCGACGGCAGGCGAAAGCCGTATTCCACCAGCGTGGTCTTGCGCGAGCGGTCGCCGTTGTACATGGCCGAGAGCTGGCCGATCATCTGGTGGCTCTCGTCCAGGAACATCAGCGCGTCCTTGGGCAGGTAGTCGGTCAGCGTGCTGGGCGGCTCGCCCGGCGCCGCGCCCGAGAGGTGGCGCGAATAGTTCTCGATGCCCTTGCAGTGGCCGACTTCGGCGAGCATCTCCAGGTCGAAGCGCGTGCGCTGCTCCAGGCGCTGGGCCTCCAGCAGCTTGCCCTCGCGCTCGAAGAAGGCGAGCCGCTCGGCCAGTTCGGCCTTGATGGTCTCCACCGCCGCGAGCACGGTGTCGCGCGGCGTCACGTAGTGGCTGCTGGGATAGACCGTAAAGCGCGGGATCTTCTGCTGCACGCGCCCGGTGAGCGGGTCGAACAATTGCAGGCTCTCGACCTCGTCGTCGAACAGTTCGATGCGGATCGCCAGTTCCGAATGCTCGGCCGGGAAGACGTCGATGGTGTCGCCGCGCACGCGGAACTTGCCGCGCGAGAAATCCTGGTCGTTGCGCTGGTACTGCATGCGGATCAGCTGGGCGATGACCTCGCGCTGGCCGATGCGGTCGCCGGTGCGCAGCGTCATGACCATGCGGTGGTAGCTCTCGGGGTTGCCGATGCCGTAGATGGCCGAGACCGTGGCGACGATGACCACGTCGCGCCGCTCCATCAGGCTCTTGGTGCACGACAGGCGCATCTGCTCGATGTGCTCGTTGATGGCGCTGTCCTTCTCGATGAACAGGTCGCGCTGCGGCACATAGGCCTCGGGCTGGTAGTAGTCGTAGTAGCTGACGAAGTATTCCACCGCGTTCTTCGGGAAGAACTCGCGAAATTCCGAATACAGCTGCGCCGCCAGCGTCTTGTTGGGGGCAAACACGATGGCCGGGCGCCCCAGGCGGGCGATCACGTTGGCCATGGTGAAAGTCTTGCCCGAGCCGGTCACGCCCAGCAGCGTCTGGAAGGCCTCGCCGTCGCGCACACCCTCGACCAGCCGCTC
>NZ_ALEE01000210.1 GCF_000282995.1 Melaminivora alkalimesophila | reverse complement strand
CCCCCCCCGGCCGGCGGGTACGGCTGGTAGAGCTGGAAGGGCGAGCCCGGGAACTGGACGAACCGGCCACCTTCGGTGGCTGACTCCATGGTGACTTCGTGCATGGTGGGGGTGCGGGGATCCGTGACGGTGGCGCTCTTAGAATGTTCGGTCGGCTGCCGACAAGACCATCTGCGGCCGGATTGCCGAATTTCCATCCCTCCAAGGATTTTTTCCCATGTCTCTCTTTTCCGCGGTCGAAATGGCCCCGCGCGACCCGATCCTGGGCCTGAACGAGCAATTCAACGCCGACCCCCACCCCAGGAAGGTCAACCTGGGCGTGGGCGTGTATTTCGACGACGAGGGCAAGCTGCCGCTGCTGCAGTGCGTGCGGGCGGCGGAGAAGGCCCTGATGGAGCGGCCGGCCGCACGCG
>NZ_ALEE01000209.1 GCF_000282995.1 Melaminivora alkalimesophila | reverse complement strand
CGGCCGCACGCGGCTACCTGCCGATCGACGGCATCGCCGCCTATGACAGCGCAGTGAAGGCGCTGGTGTTCGGCGCGGATTCGGAGGTGGTCCAGGCCGGGCGCGTGGCCACAGTGCAGGCGCTCGGCGGCACGGGCGGGCTGAAGATCGGCGCCGACTTCCTCAAGAAGATCAACCCGGGCGCCCGCGTGCTGATCTCCGACCCGAGCTGGGAAAACCACCGCGCGCTGTTCACCAACGCCGGCTTCGAGGTCGGCACCTACCGCTACTACGACGCAGCCACGCGCTCGGTCGATTTCGACGGCATGCTGGCCGACCTGCGCGCCGCCGCGCCCGGCACCATCGTGGTGCTGCACGCCTGCTGCCACAACCCCACGGGCTACGACCTCACGCCCGCGCAGTGGGACCAGGTCATCGAAGCCGTCAGGGACGGCCGCCTGGTCGCCTTCCTGGACATGGCCTACCAGGGCTTCGGGCACGGCATTCGCGAAGATGGCGCGGTGATCGGCAAGTTCGTCGATGCCGGCCTGAACCTCTTTGTCTCCAGCTCGTTTTCCAAGAGTTTTTCCCTGTACGGCGAGCGCGTGGGTGCGCTGTCGGTGGTGGCGAGCGACCGGGACGAGGCGGCGCGCGTGCTGTCGCAGCTGAAGATCGTGATCCGCACCACCTATTCCAACCCGCCGACGCACGGCGGCGCGGTGGTGGCCGCGGTGCTGAACGACCCCGAGTTGCGCGCCCTGTGGGAGCAGGAGCTCGGCGAGATGCGCGCGCGCATCAAGACCATGCGCAGCGCACTGGTCGAGGGCCTGAAGGCCGCCGGCGTGCAGCAGGACATGTCCTTCATCACCGAGCAGATCGGCATGTTCAGCTACTCCGGCCTGTCCAAGGAGCAGATGCTGCGCCTCAGGAGCGAGTTCGGCGTCTATGGCACCGACACCGGCCGGATGTGCGTGGCGGCGCTCAACAGCCGCAACATCGGCTACGTGTGCGAGGCCATCGCCCAGGTCCTCTGAGCGGCGCGATGGGCCGTGGGCCCGGCTTTGCCGGTATAAGGTGCGGTTGATCCCACTACGCTTCGCGCACCACCATGCCACACGATCCGCTCCAACCCCTGCAGGGCACGCGCGTGCTCAGCCTGGCCCTGAACCTGCCTGGACCGGCCGCCCTGCTGCGTTGTCGCCAGATGGGCGCCGACTGCGCCAAGCTCGAACCCCGAGCGCCGGAGGGCTTCGCCAGCGCCGATCCGATGGGCATGTACTGCCCCAGTGCCTACGCGACCCTGCACGAGGGCATCCGGCTGCTCCAGGCCGACCTCAAGACGGCCGAGGGCCAGGCCGCGCTGCACGCGGAACTGGCGCACACCGACGTGCTGCTGACTTCCTTCCGGCCCTCGGCGCTCGGCAAGCTGGGGCTGGGCTGGGAGGCGCTGCATGCCCGCTATCCGCGCCTGTCGCTGGTGCGCATCGTCGGCGCGGCCGGCGCGCGGGCCGAGGAGCCGGGCCACGACCTGACCTACCTGGCCGAGGCGGGGCTGGTCACGGACGAGGCATTGCCGCCCACGCTCTACGCCGACATGGCCGGCGCCCTGATGGCGAGCGAGGCCGTGCTGCAGGCGCTGCTGGCCCGAGCTTCCTCGGGCCAGGGCAGCTGCATCGAGGTGGCGCTGGCCGACGCCGCCCGCTGGCTGGCCCAGCCACGCCATTGGGGCCTGACGGCGCCGCGCGGCGACGTGGGCGGGGCCCACGCCGGCTACCGCGTCTATGCCTGCCAGGATGGGCGTGTGGCCGTGGCGGCCCTGGAGCCGCACTTCTTCGCGCGCCTGTGCCGCGCCGTCGGGCTGCCGCAGGGCGCCAGCCCGCGCGCCGTGGACTCGCATGCGGCGGTCGCCAGCTACCTGGCAGGCCAGACACGCGCCGCGCTCGAGCGCCTCGCGTCCGAGCAGGACATTCCGCTGCATACCCTGGCGCCCTAGGGCGGGCTGGGCGGGGCGGATGCGGCCTTGCGCTTCTTGTCCGACAGGGGCTGAACAGGCGCCCTGACAGACAGCCCCCGGGGCCCGAGGGTGCAATCGGCAGTGCAACCCCTCGACCTGCCCGCGCCGGCACCGCGCCACGCGGCACCCGCCGTGGGCGGCCGTTCCATCACCGGAGTGCACCACCATGAAGCCTTTTGCCCTCACCCCCGAGATGACCTCCGCCTCGGGCACTTTCTACCCCACCGGCTACGTGTTCGCCCTGTTCGCCAGCGAGGACGCCGCCCGCGCCGCCGCCCAGCAGCTGCAGGACCAGGGACACGCCGACGTCGCCCATGCGGCTCCCGAGGCCATCATGCAGCACGTCGTGCGCACCCTGGGCAACGCGGACGAGCCCCTGCCTTCGGTGGGCGCCGAAGGGGTGATCGTGCGGCGCATCGCCGAGCTGGCCAGCGGCGGCGCCCACGCCCTCATGTTCGAGGCGGGCGACAGCGAC
>NZ_ALEE01000208.1 GCF_000282995.1 Melaminivora alkalimesophila | reverse complement strand
CAGGCGGCTGCGGGTGCGCGGGCGGCGGCATTCCCGAGGCCTGCATGAGCGCCTGGATGTCGTGCTGGTCCAGCTCCAGCCAGGCGCCGCGCTTGAGTCCGCGCGGCAAGACCATGGCGCCGTAGCGGATGCGGATCAGGCGGCTGACCGCATGGCCCACCGATTCGAACATGCGCCGCACCTCCCGGTTGCGCCCCTCGGAGATGGTGACGCGGTACCAGCAATTCGCACCTTCGCCGCCCCCGTCCTCGATGGTGCCGAAGGCGGCGCGCCCATCCTCCAGCTCGACGCCGTCGAGCAGGCGCTGGCGCCCCTCGTCGGAGAGCGTGCCCAGCACGCGCACCGCGTACTCACGCTCCAGTCCGAAGCGCGGGTGCATCAGCCGGTTGGCCAGTTCGCCGGAATTCGTGAACAGCAGCAGCCCCTCGGTGTTCAGGTCGAGGCGCCCGACCGACTGCCACTTGCCGTGCATCAGGCGCGGCAGCTTGCGAAACACCGTCGGCCGGTTCTGCGGGTCGTCGTGCGTCACCACCTCGCCCACTGGCTTGTGGTAGGCCAGCACGCGCGGCGGCGGCGGCGCGATGCGCACGCGGATGGGCTTGCCGTTGACCTTGATCTGGTCGCCGTACTGCACGCGCTGGCCCACATGGGCCGGCTCGTTGTTGACGGAAATGCGTCCCTCCAGGATCAGCTGCTCCATCTCCAGGCGCGAGCCCATGCCGGCCTGCGCCAGCACCTTGTGCAGCTTCGGGCTCTCGACGTGCGGCTGCAGCACGCGCTTGGCCGGGCGCAGCTGCGCATCGGCCTCGTCCTGGTCGAGCTGGCCCGCCACCACATCGGCGAACTCGTAGCCGGCCGTGCGCATTGGGGCGGGACGCTGGCGCCGGGGTCTGGGCGCCTGCCCTGCGCCCTCTCGCCGGTCGGTGGAGCCGCCGGCCTGGGGCCGGGTGCGGCCCGGGGTCTTGCGGGGGGGCCTGCGGTCTTCATTCATCGTCGTCATCTCTTGCATGCGTGGCATGGGTGGCTGTTTCGCCGCGCGGTTCCTGGCCAGCCGGCTCCCGCGGCCCGTGCGGCGCGGCGTCCGGCGGGTCGGGCGGCATCTCTCCGGACAGCGCCGCGGCCAAGGCCTCGGCGGCGTCGGTGCGCCCCGCCACGTCCTCGAGAGGCGGGAGCTGGTCCAGCGACTGCAGGCCCAGGTCGTCCAGGAACTGCCGCGTGGTCGCCAGCAGCGCCGGGCGCCCCGCGGTCTCCCGGTGCCCGATGACCTCGATCCAGCCCCGGTCCTCGAGCTGCTTGATGATCAGGCTGTTCACCGTGACGCCGCGGATGTCCTCGATGTCGCCGCGCGTCACCGGCTGGCGGTAGGCGATGATCGCCAGGGTCTCGAGGACGGCGCGCGTGTAGCGCGGCGGCTTCTCGGGATGGAGCCGGTCGAGGTACTCGCGCATCTGGGGGCGACTCTGGAAACGCCAGCCACTTGCCAGCGCCACCAGCTCGACCCCGCGCGGTGCCCACTCCTGCTGCAGTTGGCCGAGCAGCATCCGGATCGAATCCGCGCCCAGCGCGTCGCCAAACAGCAGGCGCAGCTCGCGCACCGTGAGCGGCTGCGCGGCGCACAGCAGCGCGGTCTCGAGAACCCGTTTGGCTTCCACCGAATTCATGGCGCAACCGTTGCGGAAAGAAAGGGGGTCGGTGCGGCCGCGCTGCAGCACAGGGAGGGCGCGGCGTAGAGTGTGGGTCAGGAGCACCTTCCCAGGTGCTTGCGCAGCTGGCCGCGCGGCGCGCTGCGCGGTCCTATGCGCCCGAAGGCAGATTGTAGCCGAGGCCCCAGTGCGCGAGCGCCGCGCGCAGGTCGGCAGGCAGCGGCGCATGGCACTCCAGCGCCGCGCCCGTCACCGGGTGCACGAAGGCCAGGCGCCAGGCGTGCAGGGCCTGGCGCTCCAGCCCCGCCCCGGGGCGCCCGCCATAGAGAGCGTCGGCCACCAGCGGGTGCCCGATGGAGGCCATGTGCACGCGGATCTGGTGGGTGCGCCCGGTGTGCAGGGTGCAGCGCGCCAGCAAGGCCTCCTCGCCCTGCGCGAGCAGCCGCACGTCGGTGCGCGCCGGCTTGGCGGGGTGGCGCGCCGGATCGAGCACTGCCATGCGCAGCCGCTGGCGCGGATCGCGCCCCATCGCGGCCTCGATGCGGCGCTCGTCCGGACCACGCCAGCGCCCCCAGGCGAGCGCCAGGTATTGCCGGCTGACTTCGCGCGCGGCAATCAGCCGCACCAGCGCGTCCATGGTCGCGCGGGTGCGCGCCACGACCATCAGGCCGCTGGTGTCCTTGTCCAGCCGGTGCACGATACCGGCGCGCGGCAGCTGTGCGGCGCGCGGGTCGCGCCCGAGCAGGGCGTTGAGCAGGGTGCCGCTCCAGTGGCCGGGCGCGGGATGCACCACCAGCCCGGCGGGCTTGTCGACGACCAGCAGATGCTCATCCTCGTACGCCACCGCAAGTGGCAGCTGCTCCGGCCGGAAGGCCTGGCTCTGCTGGGTGGGGCGCATCTCGACCAGCAGCCGGGCGCCGGCCTGCACCCGCTGGGCCGGTTTGGGCGCCGGGCGGCCGTCCAGCTGCACGGCGCCCTGCGCCAGCAGCTGCTGCAGGTAGCTGCGCGAGAACTCGGGCACCAACTCGGCGAGCGCCTTGTCCAGGCGCTGCTGGTGCAGCGCGGCAGGCACGGTGAGCGAGCGCAGCTCGGCCGCACCCTCCTCCGGTCCGCCCGGATCGACCAGTTCCTCCTCGTCCTCTGGGCCCGCGCCTGGCCCGGGCGGCGCGCTGGGGGTCAACGCGCCGGGAGGTAGCGCGCCGGATCGACCGGCTTGCCCTGGCGACGGATCTCGAAATGCAGCTTGACGCGGTCGGCGTCCGTATTGCCCATTTCGGCGATCTTCTGGCCACGGCGCACGTTCTGGTCCTCCTTGACCAGCAGCGTGCGGTTGTGCGCGTAGGCCGTGAGGTAGGTGTTGTTGTGCTTGAGGATGATCAGGTTGCCGTAGCCGCGCAGCCCGGCGCCGGCATAGACCACCCGCCCG
>NZ_ALEE01000207.1 GCF_000282995.1 Melaminivora alkalimesophila | reverse complement strand
GGTCGAGGTATTGCACGTTCGCTTCGTAGCGGTGGCGGCGGCCAGCACGGGGTCGCCGGCATTGCCGCCGATGTCCACACCCTTGTTGCGCGCCTCGTCGAAGCCTGCCAGCACCGCGCCGGACGAGGGCCAGATGAAGGCGATGTCGTCCACCGTGGCGGTCGGCGCGGGAGGCGGACTCACTGGGCCCGCCCCGGGCGCCGGCG
>NZ_ALEE01000206.1 GCF_000282995.1 Melaminivora alkalimesophila | reverse complement strand
CGGCGGCCACGGTTCCCGCCACCGGCGGGACCACCCGCAGGACCTGGCCGACCTCGATCAGGTTGGCGTTCTCCAGGTTGTTCCAACGCGCCAGGTCCCTCCAGCTCTGGCCGGTCTCAAGGCCAATGCGAATCAGGGTGTCACCCGGCCGGACCGTGTAGTAGCCCGGCTTGCCGGCGTTCTCAGCGCCGGGCAGCGTCTGGGGGTCGGGCGCGAGCGACCCGGACTGGGCCCCCGGGGTCACCTGGCCGGCGAAAGTGCCGCGGTCCTCCACCGGGGCACGGTTCACGGGCGTGCTGCAGCCCGCCAGCGCCAGCGCAGCGGCCAGCACGGCCAGTCCAAGGGTTCCTCCAAGAGCACGCGATACGAACATAGTCAACAGCACTTCCCTTCAGGCAATCCCGGATTTTAAGGGGACGAAGTGCACGCTCTCGAGCACGCTCTGCGTGAAGCCCTGGGGCGTGCGATCTACCACCAGCAGCACCTGGCGCCCGCCCTGCCCGGCCATCGGCGCCACCAGGCGGCCGCCGACCGCCAGCTGCTCGCACCACGCCGGCGGCAGCGTGTCGCC
>NZ_ALEE01000205.1 GCF_000282995.1 Melaminivora alkalimesophila | reverse complement strand
CCCCGGCCACGATGGCGGCATAAGGGGCGCCGGCCGCGTAGCCGAGCATCCCGTCACCCAGGATCAGGTGCACGTTCGCCAACCGCAACGGCCGCAGGTGCTCGCGCGCCTTCTCGTGCAGCGCGCGCAGCCGCTCGATGGTGTAGACCTCGCGCGCCACGCGCGCCAGCACCGCCGCCTGGTAGCCGCAGCCGGTGCCGATCTCCAGCACCCGCCCGAGCACGCCGCCACGGGCACATTCGGCGCCCAGCAACAGCTCGGTCATGCGTGCCACCACGCTGGGCTTGGAGATGGTCTGTGCCAAGCCGATCGGCAGGCTGGTGTCTTCGTAGGCCTGGTTGGCCAAGGCGGAATCGACGAAGCGGTGGCGCTCCACGGCGTTCATGGCCTGGAGCACCTGCGGCGCCTGGATGCCGCCGGCGGCCAGGCGCTGCACCATGCGTGCGCGCACCGCCGCCGAGTCGAGCCCCACGCCCAGTGGCACCGGGGCCGGCGCAGCCGGCTGGCGCCCACCGGCGGGCGCAGCGCCGGGCGACGGTCGCTGCCAGTCCATGCGGGCCGGAAAGCCGGGGCGTCGCTGGGTCATTGCCCTGCTCCGCCGCCCCCGGCAATGCGCGCCACGGTCTGCGCCCAATACCCCAGCGCATCATGGTCCGTGAGGTCGATCTTCAGCGGCGTCACGGCCACGTGGCCGTGCGCGGTGGCATGGAAGTCCGTGCCCTCGGCATCGTCCTTGGCGGCCCCCGCCCCGCCGATCCAGTACATCACGTCGCCGCGCGGGCTCTGCTGCTCGATGACGCGCTGGGCCGCGTGGCGGCGCCCCAGGCGGCACAGCCGCAGCGGCTTGAGCGCCTCGTAGGGCATGTTGGGAATGTTGACGTTGAGCAGCCAGGGGGCCTGGCCGATGAGCCGGTGGCGCTGCATCTGCTCGACCATGTCGCGCGCCTTGCGCGCCGCGGCCTCGATCTCGCCCCAGCCCTTGTCCACCTGCGAGAAGGCGATCGCCGGGATGCCGAAGAGGTAGCCTTCCATGGCGGCACCGACGGTGCCGGAGTAGATGGTGTCGTCGCCCATGTTGGCGCCGTTGTTGATGCCGGAGACCACCAGGTCGGGCCGGTACGACAGCAGGCCGGTGAGGGCGATGTGCACGCAGTCGGCGGGCGTGCCGTTCACGTAGCGAAAGCCGTTGGCGGCGCGCTGCACGTACAGGGGCGAGTGCAGCGTGAGCGCGTTGGACTTGGCGCTGTTGTTGTGTTCGGGCGCGACCACCTCGACATCGGCGATGTCCTTGAGGGCGTCGTGGAGCGCCTCGATGCCGGGCGCCTGGTAGCCATCGTCGTTGGAAATCAGGATTCTCATGGATCGGCAAGCGGTTGCCGCGCATTGTAGGAGGCCACCGACAGGAACGCCCCCGGTCGCACAGGGGACAAGGGCAGCCGCCGTGGCGCCACTAGCATTGCCCGCCCGGGGACGCGTTGCGCGTGCGTGCCCTGCCGACATGGACAAACACAGGAGAGACGAACGATGCATGCATGGCTTTGCACCGAGCCGACGGGCGTGGAACAGCTGGCCTGGACGGAGCTGCCCACACCCACTCCAGGCGCCGGCGAGGTGCTGGTGGAGATCCGCGCTGCCAGCCTGAATTTTCCCGACCTGCTGATGGTGCAGAACAAGTACCAGATCAAGCCGCCGCTGCCCTTCGTGCCCGGCGCCGAATGGGCGGGCGTGGTGCAGGCGGTGGGCGAAGGCGTGGAGGGCCTGCGGCCGGGCCAGAGCGTCGCCTGCCTGAGCGGCACCGGCGGCTTTGCCACGCACGCCTGCGCCCCGGCGGCCCGCTGCATGCCCCTGCCGGAGGGTTTCCCGCACGTGGACGCCGCCGCCTTCATCATGACCTATGCGACCTCGCACCACGCGCTGATCGACCGCGGGGCCCTCGAGGCGGGCGAGACCGTGCTGATCCTGGGCGCCGCCGGTGGCGTGGGCACCGCCGCCATCCAGATCGCCAAGGCCGCGGGCGCGCGCGTGATCGCTGCTGCATCGAGCCGCGAGAAGTGCGAGCTGTGCCTCAGGCTCGGCGCGGATGCGGTGATCGACTACAGCCAGGAGGACCTGCGCGGCGCCCTCAAGGCGCTGACCGAGGGCAAGGGGCCGGACGTGGTGTACGACCCGGTGGGCGGCGATCTGGCAGAGCCGGCGTTTCGCTCCATCGCCTGGCGCGGCCGCTACCTGGTGGTGGGCTTCGCCGCGGGCCCCATCCCGTCGCTGCCGCTCAACCTGCCGCTGCTCAAGGGAGCCTCGCTGGTGGGCGTGTTCTGGGGCGAGTTCGCCAAGCGCGAACCGAAGGCCAACGCCGCGATGATGGCGCAGCTGGCCCGGTGGTATGGCGAAGGGAAGGTCAAGCCCGCCATCGACCGCACCATGCCCATGTCGCAGCTGCCCGCCGCCTTCGAGCGCATGGGCTCGCGCGCGGTGATGGGCAAGCTGGTGCTGGTCAACTAAAAAGGGGGGCTTGCTGCCGGAAGGGGGTCGCACTCTGTCACACTTTGGGGTTCCGTCATCCCCGCCCTGTCGCCGATGGCCGCACCCCGAACCCCTTCCGAGATCGCCCGAGAGACGCTCAAGCAGCTGGCGGCGCGTCGCCTGAGTCCGACGCCCGAGAACTACCGGGCGCTTTACGACGAAATCGCCGACACCCCGAGCGCCCCGCCCTTCCCTGCGGCGCCGCTGCGCGCCATCACGCGCGTGCTGCCCGCCCAGACACCGGCGCAGCGGCGCCTGCTCGACCAGCTGGAAAACGCCATTGCCGAGCAGAGCTGGGCTCTGCTGCAGAGCACGCTGGTGGGCTATGCGAACCTGGGACTGCAGGGTGCCGCCGTCGCCACGCCGGCGGTGCGCGAGGAGGTGGCGGACGGGCGCACGCTCCCGCCGCGCCTGACGGAGATGCTCGCGCGGCTGGTCGAGAATGCCTTGACGGCCGCCGGCGAGGACGACGCCCGCCTGCTCGGCATGGGCCAGGAGCTGGTGGACCGCCTGCGCGGCCCCGATCCGGAGACGGCCGCGACCGAGCGCCTGCTGGCCGACCTGAGCCATCGGCTGTCCTTTGCCGCCCAGGACCAGGCGGCCGTGCGCGCCAGCCTGCTGGCCCTGCTGCGCCTGGTGTTCGAGAACATCGCCCTGCTGAGCACCGACGATGCCTGGGTGCAGGGCCAGGTGGAGGCGCTGCTGAGCGCATCCACGCCGCCCCTGAACCTGCGGCGGCTCGACGAACTGGAGCATCGACTCAAGGACGTGGTCTTCAAGCAGGGCGAAGCCAAGGCCCGCCTCGACCAGGCGCAGGCGCAGATGCGCGCGCTGCTCACGACCTTCATCGAGCGCCTGGCGGAGCTGGACGCCTCCAGCAGCAATTACCAGGGCCAGCTCGAGCAGTGTGCCGAGCGCATCAGCCGCGCTACCCAGCTCTACGACATCACGCCGGTGCTGGAGGAGGCGGTGAATGCAGCGCGCGCCATGGCGCTGGCGAGTCGCGTCACGCACGGCGAGCTGCAGGACCAGCGCGAACACGCCGAGGCGCGGCACGCGGAGATCGACCAGCTGCGCCAGGAGCTGGACCGGGCCAGCGCCCAGGCGCGGCACGATCCGCTCACGGGCTCGCTCAATCGCAAGGGCCTGGACGAGGCGCTGGCGCGCGAGATGGCCCGCTCGAGCCGCCAGGAAACGCCCCTGTGCGTGGCCCTGCTCGATCTCGACAATTTCAAGGCGCTGAATGACCGCCTCGGGCACGCCACCGGCGACGAGGCCCTGGTGCACCTGGCCGAAGTGGCGCGCCAGGTGCTGCGTCCACAGGACCAGCTGGCGCGCTACGGAGGCGAGGAGTTCGTGATCCTGCTGCCGGACACGGAGGTGGAGGATGGCGTGCGGGTCATGCAGCGCCTGCAGCGCGAGCTGACCAAGCGCTACTTCCTGAAGGACGACGAGCGCGTGCTGATCACCTTCAGCGCGGGGGTCGCCCAGGTCAGGGAGGAAAGCGATGGCCCGGATGCCCTGCGCCGGGCGGACCAGGCCATGTATCTGGCCAAGCGCAGCGGCAAGAACCGGGTGGTGCCGGCCTGAGAGGCGCGCCGGCAGCGCGGGCGCCTGGCCTCAGCGGCGGCGCTGGCCGGGACGCGGGCCGGGGCGGCCGCGGTTTTCGATGTGGCGGAAAGTGATCCGCCCCTTGTTCAGGTCGTAGGGCGACATCTCCAGCGTGACACGATCTCCGGCGATGACGCGGATGCGGTGCTTGCGCATCTTGCCGCCCGAGTAGGCGGTCAGGGTGTGGCCGTTTTCCAGCGTGACGCGGTAGCGCGTGTCGGGCAGCACTTCGTCGACGACGCCTTGCATTTCAATGAGGTCTTCCTTGGACATGGGACTCCTTTGGTTGAATGGGACACTGGACGGACCGCCAGCGCAGGCGAAATGCCTGCTGCCGGCCGGCGGCGTGGGTCCGTCCTCTGCGGGGACTGGCCCCGGGAAAAAGCTTCCAGGCAACCGCGCAGGGCGTCGCCATGAAACTGAAAAAAAGGGTCTCCGCCACCGGATGCCCCGCGGGGGGCAGGCGACAGGCCGTGCGTGCTGCGCGCCGTGCACCGGGGAGCACGCAGTGATCGTTCCCGAAAAAGGCCGCGGAGCCGCCCTGCAGCGGAGCGCGCCCGGCGAGGGAACGACCGATATTATAACCTGACAGATTGTTTTTGTCTTTTTATATTCTGAACTTCCGCATTGGCCGCTGCGCGCGCTGCAGTGACACAATCTGCGGCGCTCCCTGCGCCGCCTTCCCGACCTCCCCGACCCTGCCGTGACCGCCCCCCTTATCGACGACCTCTCCCAGCACACGCCCATGATGGCCCAGTACCTGGCGCTCAAGGCCGGGTATCCGGACACGCTGCTGCTGTACCGGATGGGCGACTTCTACGAACTTTTCTACGAGGACGCGGAGCGCGCGGCGCAACTGCTCGACCTGACGCTCACGCAGCGCGGCCAGTCCGCCGGGCAGCCGGTGACCATGGCGGGCGTGCCCTACCACGCGCTGGAGCAACACCTGGGGCGGTTGATCCGGCTGGGCGAGTCGGTGGCCATCGCCGAGCAGGTGGGCGAGGTCGGCGCCGGCAAGGGACCGGTGGAGCGCAAGGTGGTGCGCGTGGTCACGCCCGGCACGCTCACGGACAGCGCGCTGCTGCCGGACCGCAGCGAGGCGATGCTGCTGGCAGTGCACCAGGGCGCGCGCCGGCGGCTGGGGCTGGCGTGGATGAGCGTGACGCAGGGCGTCGTGCACCTGGCGGAATGCGCCGAGGACGGGCTGCCCGGCTGGCTGGCGCGCATCGCGCCCAGCGAGCTGGTCCACGCCAGCACGGCAGCACCGGCGCTGGCCGAGGCGCTGGCGGGACTGCGCCGCGGCGGGCAGCTGACCTGCCCCACCTGCGGGCGGCCCGATTGGCAATTCGATGCCGGCCTGGGCGAGCGCACGCTGCTCGAACACCTGGGCGCGGCCAGCCTGGAGGCCTGGGGCGCGGCCGAGCTGCCGCTGGCGCATGCCGCGGCCGCGGCGCTGCTGCACTACGCCGAACATACGCAGGGCCAGGCGCTCACGCACGTGCGCGAGCTGCGCGTGCAGCGCGCGGACGAGCTGATCGAGCTGCCGCCGGCCACGCGGCGCAACCTGGAGCTGACGCGCACGCTGCGCGGCGAGGAGGCGCCCACGCTGTTCTCGCTCCTGGACACCTGCATGACGGGCATGGGCAGCCGCCTGCTGCGCTCGTGGCTGCTGGAGCCGCGGCGCGACCGCAGCGAGGCACGCCGGCGCCTGGCAGCCACCACGGCGCTGCGTGGTGGTGGCGAGGCGGCGGGCGGGAGTCCGCTGCGGCCCTGGCGGCTGCTGCGCGAGGAGCTGCGCGGCGTGTGCGACGTGGAGCGCATCGGCGCGCGCATCGCCCTCGCTCAGGTGCGCCCGCGCGAGCTGGTGGCCCTGGCGGCCACGCTGCGCAAGGCGCAGGCCCTCGCCTCTTTCGAGGCCGGTGCGGACCCGTTCCTCGCCGAGCTGTTCGGCGCCCTGGTGCCGCCGCCGGACTGCGTGGCGCTGCTGGATGCGGCGATCGCCCCCGAGCCTGCGGCCTTGCTGCGCGACGGCGGCGTGATCGCCGAGGGCTTCGATGCCGAACTGGACGAATTGCGCGGCATCCGCGACCACTGCGACGAGTTCCTGCTGGAGCTGGAGGCGCGCGAGCGCGAGCGCACCGGCATCCCGAACCTGCGCGTGCAGTTCAACAAGGTGCATGGCTTCTACATCGAGGTGACGAGCAGCCACGCCGACAAGGTGCCGGCCGAGTGGCGCCGGCGCCAAACGCTCAAGAACGCCGAACGCTACATCACGCCCGAACTCAAGGCCTTCGAGGACAAGGCACTGTCGGCACAGGAGCGGGCGCTGGCGCGCGAGAAGTGGCTCTACGAACAGGTGCTGGCGCAGCTGCAGCCGCACGTCGCGGCGCTGGCGCGCGTGGCGCAGGCGCTCGCTGCGCTCGATGCGCTGTGCTGCCTGGCGGAGCGGGCGCACACGCTCGGCTGGTGCGCCCCGCAGTTCGTGCCCGAGCCCTGCATCGAGATCGAGGGCGGGCGCCACCCGGTGGTCGAGGCGCGCCTGGCGGAGACCAGCCGCGGCGCCTTCATCGCCAACCACACGCGCCTGAACGCCAACACGCGCATGCAGATCATCACCGGGCCCAACATGGGCGGCAAGTCCACCTACATGCGGCAGGTGGCGCTGATCGTGCTGCTGGCAAGCATGGGCAGCCACGTTCCCGCGACCCGCTGCCGGCTCGGGCCGATCGACGCCATCCACACGCGCATCGGCGCGGCCGACGACCTGGCGAATGCCCAATCGACCTTCATGCTGGAGATGACCGAGGCGGCGCAGATCCTGCACGGCGCGACCGCCCAGTCGTTGGTGCTCATGGACGAGATCGGCCGGGGCACCAGCACGCTCGACGGCCTGGCGCTGGCCAGCAGCATCGCCACCCACCTGCACGACCGGACGCGCGCCTTCACGCTGTTCGCCACGCACTACTTCGAGCTGACGGAGCTGGCGGCGCGCCACGCGCACGCCGTCAACGTGCACGTCGGCGCGGCCGAGTCGGGCGGCGACATCGTGTTCCTGCACGAGCTGCAGCCCGGGCCGGCCAGCCGCAGCTACGGCGTGCAGGTCGCGCGGCTGGCGGGCGTGCCGGCGAGCGTGGTACAGCAGGCGCGCCACGTGCTTGCGCAGCTGGAGGAGCGCGCCGCCAGCGCGCAGCAGCAGGTGGACCTGTTCGCCCCTCCGCCCACGCCGCCGCCGTCCGGGCCGAGCCCGCTGGAAGAAGCCCTGGCGCGCATCGACCCGGACGCCATGAGCCCGCGCGAGGCGCTGGACGCCTTGTACCGGCTGAAGGCGTTGCCGGACGTGGCGGGTACGTGAGCGCCCGCTTCCGTCCCATCCCTGGGCCTGTCCCGACCGGCGGACCGGCGCCGGAGGCCTTGCCGCGCGCGCAATGGCAGCAGTTGCTCGCCTTTGCACTGCTGTATGTGCTCGTGTGGTCGGTGCTGCCGCCGCGGCTGCTGTCGAGCCTGCCCTTCGACGTGGTCGAGAGCATTTCCTGGGGCCGCGAGTGGCAGTGGGGCTACTACAAGCACCCGCCACTCGCGCCGTGGGTGCTGCACCTGTTTTACCGCGCCTTCGGAAACGTGGGGCCGTTCCTGCTGAGCCAGCTGTGCATCGCCGCCACGCTGGGGTTCGTGTGGCTCACCGGGCGGCGCCTGCTCGGGCCGCAGCGCGCGCTGCTGGGCACCGCGCTGACCATGGGCGTCGCCTTCTACACGCGCCCGGCGCTGGAGTTCAACCACAACGTCGCGCAGATGCCCCTGTGGGCAGGCATCGGCTGGGCCATGCTGGTCGCGCTGCAGGAAGGGCGGCCGCGCCACTGGCTGCTGCTCGGGCTGCTGGGCGGGCTGGGCATGTTGACCAAGTACTCGATCGGCATCCTGCTACTGTGCCTGGGGCTGTACCTGCTGCTCGGGCCGCAGCGCGCGCGGCTGCGCGGGGCGGGTCCGTGGCTGGCGCTGGCCGTGCTGCTGGCCGTGCTGGCGCCGCACCTGAAGTGGCTGTGGCAATCGGGTTGGCTGCCGCTCACCTACATGGGCGAACGCTCGGCGACGCCCGGCAGCAGTGCGCGGCTGGCTGCGCTGGGTTTTCTGGCGACCCAGCTGTTGAACCACCTGCCGATGCTGCTGGTGCTGCTGGGCGCCGCGCTGGGAGCGCGCCGCTCACTGCCTGCGGCGGGCGCGGCGCTGACGGGCGGCCCGCGCGGGTATGCGCTGCATACCACGTGGCCGGGCTACCTGTGGTGCCTCGCGCTGGGCCCGGGGCTGTTGTTGACGCTGCTGGGATTGGCGCTCGGGCTGCGCATCCGCGACATGTGGGGCATGCCGATGTGGGCCTTCAGCGGGCTGCTGGTGGCTGCGTGGCTGCCCGGGCGCTGGGTGGCGCCGCTGCGCACGCCCGTATTGCGCGGCACCGCGGCCTGGCTGGTGCTGGCCACCGCGCTGTCGCTGGGCTACCTGGCTTTCGGGGCGCAGCTGCGCCACAAGCCGGCGCGTACCGACTGGCCGCAGGCCGCCCTCGCGGCACAGGCCGCCGCCACCTGGGACGCGCTCTCGCACTGCCCGCTGGACGTGGTCGCGGGCAACTATTGGCTCGCGGGGCTGGTGGCCGTGCCCTTGGCGCAGCGGCCTTCGGTGCTGGTCACCGGCGACGCGCGCTTCTCACCCTGGGTGACGCCGCAGCGGCTGCTGCACGGGGGCGCGCTGTGGCTGCGCGAAGACGATGAGGCGCCGGCGCCGCCCGCCCCGCTGGGCGATCCCACCGTCTTGGCCGCCCTGCAGGAGCACCGCGGCCAGTGGCAGCTGCCCTGGCCCCACGACGCGCAGGCCCCGGCGCTGACCCTGCACTGGCGTGCCTATGTGCCCGCGCGCTGCAGCCGGGCGGCCCCGGCCCCTTCCAATTTCTGACCGTTGCCACGCCAGAACCGGGGCGCAGGCTCCGGCATTGGCGAGCCGTCACAATCGCGCTCCATGCCTGCCATCCAACAAGCCCCCCGCACCGCGGTTCTGCTGTGCAACCTCGGCACCCCCGACGCTCCGACGACCGCGGCGGTGCGGCGTTACCTGGCCCAGTTCCTGGGCGATCCGCGCGTGGTGGAGATCCCCCGCCTGCTGTGGCTACCGATCCTGTATGGCCTCATCCTGCGCCTGCGCCCGCGCAGCTCGGCCGCCAAGTACGCCAGCATCTGGACGCCGGAGGGCTCGCCGCTGGCGCTGTGGACGGCGCGCCAGGCGGTGCTGCTGCGCGGCTGGCTGGGCGAGGCCGGCCACAGCGTGCGCGTGCTGCACGCCATGCGCTACGGCGGGCCTTCCATCCCCGCCCAGCTGCAGGCGCTCAAGGACAGCGGCGTGGAGCGGGTGCTGGTGCTGCCGCTGTACCCTCAGTATTCGAGCACGACCACGGCCAGCCTGTTCGACGCCACGGCCGGCTGGGTGCGCGGAGCGCGCCATTACCCCGAGCTGCGCTTCGTGAACGGCTACCACGACCACCCGGGCTACATCGCGGCGCTGGCGGCGAGCGTGCGTGCGCACTGGCAGCGAGAAGGCGGGCCGGGCGAGCGGCTGGTGATGAGCTTCCACGGCATCCCCGAGCGCAACGTGCGCCTGGGCGACCCGTACGCCGCGCAATGCCGCACCACCGCGCGGCTGCTGGCCGAAGCACTGGGTTTGCAGGAAGCCCAGTACATCGTCACCTTCCAGTCGCGCTTCGGCCGCGCGCGCTGGCTCGAGCCCTACACCGAGCCCACCCTGGTCGGCCTGGCGCAGGCGGGCGTGGGCCGGGTGGACGTGATGTGCCCCGGCTTCACCGGCGACTGCCTGGAGACGCTGGAGGAGATCAGCATGGAGGCGCGCGACGCCTTCATCGCGGCGGGCGGCAAGGAGTTTCGCTACATCCCCTGCCTGAACGACGACGGGGCGTGGATCACGGCGCTGCGCGACATTGCGCAGCAGCACCTGGCGGGCTGGCCGACGGCGCACGGGGCCTGAGCAGAGCTCCCGGCTGCGATGGACCATGCGGCCGGCACCGGTCGAGGTTCATCGCGAAGATCGCCTGCTTGCCCGCCGCGCGCTGCGTGCAAGAATGGAGGGAGATGACCGCCCTTCCCACCGAAACCATGCGCCTGGACAAATGGCTGTGGTGCGCGCGCTTCTACAAGACGCGCGGCTTGGCCGTGGATGAGATCGGCCGCGGCCGCGTCACCGTGAACGGCCAGGCGGCCAAGGCCGCGCGCGAGCTGCGCGTGGGCGATACCGTGGCGCTGCGCCAGGGCCATGTGGCGCGCACGGTGGTGGTGCGGGCCTTGAGCAACATGCGCGGGCCGGCGCCGGTGGCGCAGCAGCTGTACGAGGAAACCGCCGAGAGCATCGCGGCGCGCGAGCAGGCGGCGCAGGCGCGGCGGCTGGCGCCGGAGCCGGCGGCGGCGCTGCGCGACGGTCGTCCGACGAAACGCGACCGGCGCAATATCGACCAGCTGCGCGGGGGCTGGGGGGATCGGTGGAGCGCTTCGGTGGATGAGGGGGGTGGCGGGTCGTGAGCTTCCAACCGTCCGATGAATCGACAGCGACGGGATGGTGGACGTCCGGCATCACCCTGTTCCATACGGCACCAGGCTGCTCCTGTCCTCGCTGACCTGCAACGCCCGCCCGATCGGCGGAAACGCCCGCTGCGGGCAGGCCGTGCGTTCGCAGACCTTGCAGCCCATGCCGATCGGCACATAGGCCGCCGGGTCGCCCAGGTCCAGCCCGCGCCCGTAGACCAGGGCGCCTGCGTGCTGCACGTCGCAGCCCAGCGCCACCGAGAACTGCTTGGCCGGCGCCCCCCAGCCGCCGGCGCTGCGCGTGACGGTGCGGGCGATCCACAGGTACGACCTGCCATCGGGCATGCGCGCCAGCTGGCGCACGATGCGCCCGGGCTGGGCGAAGGCCTCGTACACATTCCACAGCGGGCAGGTGCCGCCGATCTTGCTGAAGTGGAAATGCGTGGCCGACTGGCGCTTGCTGATGTTGCCCGCCCGGTCCACGCGGATGAAGAAGAACGGCACGCCGCGCGCACCCGGGCGCTGCAGCGTGGACAGGCGGTGGCACACGGTCTCGAACCCCACGCCGAAGCGCTGCGCCAGCCGCTCGATGTCGTAGTGCAGTGCTTCGGCCGCGCCCAGAAAGCGCGTGTAGGGCAGCAGCAGCGCGCCGGCGAAGTAGTTGGCCAGGCCGATGCGCGCCAGCGACTGCGCCGCATCGCTCCCCAGGCTGGTCGACTGCACGGCCTGGGCCACCGTCCGGCGCAGCACTTCCTCCACCTCGAGGAAGGCCAGCTGCGTCGCCATCTGGAAGGCCCGCTGCGCCGGCCGCAGACTGGCTCCCAGATACAGCACCCGCGCCTGGGCATCGAAGCGGCGCAGCGCGGCTTCGCCCTCGCGCCCGGGCGCGGCCTCGGGCAGCAGGGCCACACGCACGCCGTGCCGCGATTCCAGACGCTGCGCCAGGGCGATGTCGCACACCCGCTCGGGCAACTGCCAATCCATGGCCAGCGCTTCCGCAGCTTCGTCCAGCGCCGCAATGTGGTTGTGCTGCGAATAGAAGAAGTCACGCACCTGCTCGAAGGCCATGGGTGGCGGGGCGTGCAGCCCGGCGGCCAGGCCCGCGCGCCCGTCCTCCAGGTGCTGGGAGAGCGCGGCCAGGCGCTCGTCGGCGGCACGCCAGCCGTCGTGCAGCCTGAGCAACGTGCGCGCCACGGATGGCATGTTCGCGGCCAATTCGCGGATTTCTGCCAATGACACGGCGTCCTGCGGCGCCCCGCCAGCCAGTTCGGCGCACACCTCGCGCAGTCCAGCCACCAGACGTGCCTCATCGTCCTCGGAGAAGTGCTGCACATCGACGCCGAACGCGGCATTGATCTTCAGCAGCACCGGTACGGTGAGCGGTCGCTGGTTTTGCTCGAGCTGGTTCAGGTAGCTGGCCGATAGGCCCAGCGCCCGCGCCAGCGCCACTTGGGTCAGGCCGCGCTCTTCACGCAAACGGCGCAGGCGCATACCCATGAAGGTCTTTTTCATAAGAATTATTTGCAGAATTCGCAAAACTCCGCAGCAGGCTTCGCTTTTCCACGCCATTTCAGGACTTATGCCAGGACGCCATTGTGCGTAGATTGCGAACAGCGGCAACCCCTGCCGCCCTTTTTTTGCACCGGAGAACCTGAACCCATGAGTGCCGTCCTGAATCCCTCCCCCAGTGGGCAGTCCCATACCGCGGCTCAGCCGATTGCCTGGAAACCGAAGAAATCCGTCGCCCTGTCGGGCGTCGCCGCGGGCAACACCGCCCTGTGCACCGTGGGCCGCACCGGCAACGACCTGCACTACCGCGGCTACGACATCCTGGACATCGCAGAGGTGTGCGAGTTCGAGGAAGTCGCCCACCTCTTGGTGCACGGCAAGCTGCCCACGCGCGCCGAACTGGCCGCCTACAAGGCCAAGCTGCGCGCCCTGCGCGGCCTGCCGGGGAGCGTCAAGGCCGCGCTGGAGCAGCTGCCCGCCGCCAGCCACCCGATGGACGTGATGCGCACCGGCGTATCCGCCCTGGGCTGCGCGCTGCCCGAAAAAGACGGCCACAGCCTGCCCGGCAGCCGCGACATCGCCGACCGGCTGATGGCCTGCCTGGGTTCCATGCTGCTGTACTGGTGGCACTTCAGCAACGGCGGCCGGCGCATCGAGGTGGAGACCGATGACGATTCCATCGGCGGGCACTTCCTGCACCTGCTGCACGGTGCGCGAGCGCCAGGCAGCTGGGTGCGCGCCATGCACACCTCGCTGAACCTGTACGCCGAGCACGAGTTCAACGCCTCCACCTTCACCGCGCGGGTCATCGCCGGCACGGGCAGCGACGTGTACTCGGCCATCGCCGGTGCCATCGGCGCGCTGCGCGGCCCCAAGCACGGCGGGGCCAACGAGGTGGCGTTCGAGGTGCAAAAGCGCTATGACAACCCGGACGAGGCGGAAGCCGACATCCGCCGGCGCGTGCAGAACAAGGAGGTGGTGATCGGCTTCGGCCACCCGGTCTATACGGTGAGCGACCCGCGCAACGTCGTCATCAAGGGCGTGGCGCGGCGCCTGTCCGAGGAGGCCGGCTCGATGAAGATGTACGGCATCGCCGAGCGGCTGGAGGCCGTCATGTGGCAGGAAAAACGCATGTTCCCCAACCTGGACTGGTTCAGCGCCGTGAGCTTTCACATGATGCAGGTGCCCACCGCCATGTTCACGCCGCTGTTCGTCATCGCCCGCACCAGCGGCTGGGCGGCGCACGTGATCGAGCAGCGCATCGACAACAAGATCATCCGCCCGAGTGCCAACTACATTGGGCCGGAGAAGCAGCGCTTCGTGCCGATCGACGAACGCCTGTGACCGCGCGAAGCCCTCTGCCCATGATGAACGACAACCCCTACCGCAAGCCCCTGCCCGGCACCGCCCTGCACTACTACGACGCGCGCGCCGCCGTCGAAGACCTGGCGCCGGGCGCCTGGGCCGGCCTGCCCTACACCGCCCGCGTGCACGCGGAAAACCTGGTGCGCCGCGCCGATGCCGCACATCTGAATGGCTACCTGCGCCAGCTGATCGAGCGCCGGCGCGATGCCGACTTTCCGTGGTGGCCAGTGCGCGTGGTCTGCCACGACATCCTGGGACAGACGGCGCTGGTCGATCTGGCCGGCCTGCGCGACGCGATTGCTGCGCAAGGGGGCGACCCGGCGCAGGTCAACCCGGTGGTGCCGGTGCAGCTGATCGTGGACCACTCGCTGGCCGTGGAGTGCGGCGGGCACGAGCCGGATGCCTTCGCCAAGAATCGCGCCATCGAGGACCGGCGCAACGAGGACCGTTTCCACTTCATCGACTGGTGCCAGCAGGCTTTTGCCAATGTCGATGTGATCCCGGCGGGCAACGGGATCATGCACCAGATCAACCTGGAAAAAATGTCGCCCGTGGCCTATGTGCAGGATGGCGTGGTCTTCCCCGACACCTGCGTGGGCACGGACAGCCACACGCCGCATGTCGATGCGCTGGGCGTGATCGCGGTGGGCGTGGGCGGGCTGGAGGCCGAGACCGTGATGCTGGGCCGCCCGTCGTGGATGCGCCTGCCCGAGATCGTCGGCGTGCGGCTGACCGGGCGGCGACAGCCGGGCATCACCGCCACCGACATCGTGCTGGCGCTGACCGAATTCCTGCGCCAGCACAAGGTGGTCGGCGCGTACCTGGAATTCTTCGGCGACGGTGCGCGCTCCCTGACCATCGGCGACCGCGCGACCATCTCCAACATGTGCCCGGAATACGGCGCCACCGCCGCCCTCTTTGCCATCGACGAGCAGACGCTGGAGTACCTGCGCCTGACCGGGCGCGATGAGCAGCAGGTGCAACTGGTGGACACCTATGCCCGCGCCGCCGGCCTGTGGGCGGATGCGCTGGCGCAGGTGCAGTACGAGCGCGTCTTGCATTTCGACCTGTCCAGCGTCGAGCGCAACCTGGCCGGCCCGTCGAACCCCCACCGGCGCCTGCCCACCGCACAACTGGCCGAGCGCGGCATCGCGGTCGGACTGGACAAGGCCCGCGCCGAGGAAGCGCAGGGCCTGATGCCCGACGGCGCCGTGATCATTGCCGCCATCACCAGCTGCACCAACACCAGCAACCCGCGCAACGTGATCGCCGCCGCGCTGCTGGCACGCAATGCGCGGCGGCTGGGCCTGCAGCGCAAGCCCTGGGTCAAGACGTCGCTGGCGCCCGGCTCGCGCGCGGTGGAGCTGTATTTGCAGGAAGCCGGCCTGCTCGCCGACCTGCAAGCCCTGGGCTTTGGCATCGTCGGCTTTGCCTGCACCACCTGCAACGGCATGAGCGGTGCGCTCGATCCCGCCATCCAGCAGGAGATCGTGGAGCGCAACCTCTACACCACGGCCGTGCTCTCGGGCAACCGCAACTTCGACGGGCGCATCCACCCGTATGCGAAGCAGGCCTTCCTGGCCTCGCCGCCGCTGGTTGTGGCCTACGCGCTGGCCGGCACCATCCGCTTCGACATCGAGCGCGATGCGCTGGCCACCGTCGATGGCCGCGAAGTGCTCTTGCGCGACCTGTGGCCCAGCGATGAGGAAATCGACGCCGTGGTGGCCGCCGCCGTGCGGCCCGAGCACTACCGCGCGGTGTACGAGCCCATGTTCGCCATCCGCCAGGACAGCGCCCGGCGCGCCGCGCCGCAATACGCCTGGCGCCCCCAGTCCACCTACATCCGGCGCCCGCCTTATTGGGACACCGAAGGCCTGGGTGCCCTGGCCGCGCACCCGCGCGCGCTGCGGGGCCTGCGCCCGCTGGCCATCCTGCCGGACAACATCACCACCGACCACCTGTCGCCCTCCAACGCCATCCTGGCGGATAGCGCCGCCGGCGAATACCTGGCGCGCATGGGCCTGCCCGAGAAGGATTTCAACTCCTACGCCACGCACCGCGGCGACCACCTGACGGCCATGCGCGCCACCTTCGCCAACCCGACACTGCAGAACGAAATGGTGCGTGACGAGGCGGGCAAGGTGCGCGCCGGCTCGCTCGCCCGCGTCGAGCCGGACGGCCAGGTCATGCGCATGTGGGAGGCCATCGAGACTTATCTTTCGCGCCGCCAGCCACTCATCATCATTGCCGGCGCCGACTACGGGCAGGGGTCGAGCCGCGACTGGGCGGCCAAGGGCGTGCGGTTGGCGGGCGTGGAGGTGGTCGTGGCCGAGGGCTTCGAGCGCATCCACCGCACCAATCTGATCGGCATGGGCGTGCTGCCGGCGGAGTTTCTGCCCGGCACCACGCGGCACACGCTGGGGCTGGACGGCACGGAGGTGTTCGACGTGCAGGGCGATGCGCAGGCGGGCGGCACGCTTGAACTGCTGGTACGCCGGCGCGACGGCGATGTGCAGCGCGTGCCGGTGCGCTGCCGGCTGGACACGGCGGACGAGGTGGCGGTGTATGAAGCCGGCGGCGTGCTGCAACGCTTTGCGCAGGACTTCCTGGCACGCTCTGCCGTGCGCAAGATTCAAACAAAATCAGCCTCCAGCGCCCACCCATCAAACGCCAACAGCTATTAATAAATGAGCAACAACACTGCATTGCGCATCCCCGCCACGTACATGCGCGGGGGCACCAGCAAGGGCGTGTTCTTCCGCCTGGAAGACCTGCCCCTCGCCTGCCACCAGCCCGGCCGCGCGCGCGACCGCTTCTTGCAGCGCGTGATCGGCAGCCCCGACCCCTACGTCAAGCAGGTGGACGGCCTGGGCGGCGCCACGTCCAGCACCAGCAAGTGCGTGATCCTGAGCCGCAGCACGCGGGCCGACCACGACGTGGACTATCTCTACGGCCAGGTCGCCATCGAGGACGACTTTGTCGATTGGTCGGGCAATTGCGGCAACCTCACGGCCGCCGCCGCCGCCTTCGCCCTGCACGCCGGCCTGATGCCGCCGGAGCACTTGCCGCAGGACGGCGTCTGCACCGTGCGCATCTGGCAGGCCAATACGGCCAAGACCATCATGGCCCACGTGCCCGTGCAAGGCGGGCAGGTGCAAGAGGCGGGCGACTTTGTCCTGGACGGCGTGGCCTTCCCGGCCGCCGAGATCGTGCTCGAATTCCTCGACCCCGCGCCCGACGAGGAAGGCAGCGGCGGTGCCGTGCTGCCCACCGGCAACGCACAGGACGTGCTCGACGTGCCCGGCATCGGCCGCTTCGCCGCCAGCTTCGTCAACGCCGGCATCCCCACCGCCATCCTGAACGCGCACGAGCTGGGCTACACCGGCACCGAGCTGCAACCGGCCATCAACGGCGACGCGGCGGCGCTGGCGCGGCTGGAGGCCATCCGCGCCCACGCCGCCGTGCGCATGGGCCTGATCGACCATGTCGCCGACGCTGCGCGCCGCCAGCACACGCCCAAGATCGCCTTCGTCGCGCCACCTGCCGGCTACACCGCGTCCAGCGGCCGGCAGGTCGCCGCCGAGGACGTGGACGTGCTGGTGCGCGCCCTGTCCATGGGCCGGCTGCACCACGCCATGATGGGCACGGCCGCCGTGGCGATTGCCACCGCGGCGGCCATTCCCGGCACGCTGGTCTGCCAGGCGGCGGGCGGCTCGCCGCGCACCCACGTCCGCCTGGGCCACCCCAGCGGCACGCTGCGCGTGGGCGCCGAGGTGCAGCAGGGCGCCGATGGCCAGTGGCAGGCCCGCAAGGCCGTCATGAGCCGCAGCGCCCGCATCCTGATGGAAGGCTGGGTGCGCGTGCCCGCCGGCAGTTTCTGATTTCTCTGGACACCTTATGAACACCAAGCAACAGCTGCGCGCGCTGGCGGCCCAGCGCCGCGGCGTCCTCGTCCCCGGCGCGTTCAACGCCCTCTCGGCCCGCGTGGTGGCCGACATGGGCTTCGAGGCGATCTACGTCACCGGCGCCGGCGTGACCAACATGTGGCTGGGCCTGCCCGACCAGGGCTTCATGGGCCTGGCCGATATTGCCGACCACACCGCGCGCATCCGCGATGCGGTGGAGCTGCCGCTGATCGTCGATGCCGACACCGGCTTTGGCAACGCGCTGAACACCTACCACGCCGTGCGCACGCTGGAGCGCGCCGGCGCCGACTGCATCCAGCTCGAAGACCAGGTCAGCCCCAAACGCTGCGGCCACTTCAGCGGCAAGGACGTGGTGGAGGCAAGCGAGATGGTCGGCAAGATCCGCGCCGCCTGCGACGCCCGGCGCGACGGCGACCTGCTCATCATGGCGCGCACCGACGCCGCCGCCATCCACGGCTTTGACGCCGCCGTGGAGCGGGCCCAAGCCTACGCCGAGGCGGGCGCCGACGTCCTGTTCGTCGAGGCCGTGACCTCTGCCTCCGAAGTGCGCGCCCTGCCGCAACGCCTGGCCACGCCGCAACTCATGAACATGGTCATCGGCGGCAAGACGCCCATCGTGGGCGCCGATGAGCTGGGCGCGCTGGGCTACGGCTTCGTGCTGTACGCCAACGCCGCGCTGCAAGGGGCGCTGGCCGGCATGCAAAAGGTGCTGGCCACGCTGCGGGACACGCGCGAGGTGCGCGAAGACCCGGCCCTGGTCGCGCCGTTTGCCGAGCGCCAGCGGCTGGTGGGCAAGCCGGGGTGGGATGCGCTGGAGCAGCGCTACCGCTAGAACGCCGCCATCTGGACGAAATCCGCCACCAGCGCTTGCAGGACAAAATTTAGAAATGACTGCACATGCGCTAGCATCAGACACATGCGCGAGATCGTCCTGGACACCAATGTTTTCGTCTCGGCCCTGCGCTCGGGAGGGGGTGCCTCGCGGCAGGTGCTGCGCCGCGTACTCCAAGGCCATGTCGTGCCTTTGTTCGGTAACGCGCTATGGCAGGAATACGAGGATTTGCTGGGGCGCGACGTCTGGACGCCAGCCACCACCGCCCAGGAGCGCAGTCAGGTACTGGCTGCGTTGGCGCAGGCCGGCCGCTGGGTGCATGTTTATTTCGGCTGGCGCCCCAACCTGGGCGACGAGGGCGACAACCACTTGATCGAGCTGGCGGTGGCCGGTGGCGCCCAAGCCGTCGTGACGCACAACGTGCGCGACCTGCGCCGGGGCGAGTTGGCATGGCCACATCTGCGCATCCTCACCCCCGCTCAATACCTGGAGGAACTGCCATGAGCACCCTGACCATCCGCCTGCCCGAAGACACGGCGCAGCGTTTGAAATCCCTGGCCCGCAGCCGAGGCCTAAGCATCAACAAGCTGATGGAAGAATTGAGCGTGCAGGCGATCGCAGCCTTCGATACGGAAGCACGCTTTCGGACGCTGGCGGCGGGCGCCGACGCGGCTCAGGCGCTGGCCATCCTCGACCGGCTCGATCGGCAGGATGCCATCGGGACATGACCGGAGCTACAACAGCTCCACCCCCTTGAGCGTGACGAAACTCGTCTCGCGCGTCACCGCCACGAAGTCCTGCAGCCACGGCTTGGCCGACAGCTGCGGCAGGCAGGCCGCGTGCAGCTCGCCGCGCAGGCCGTGCGCGCCGATGGGCCGGGCCTGCACGTAGCCACGCTCCACATAGCCCTGCACCGCCCACACCGGCAGGGCCGCCACGCCCCGGCCGCTGGCCACCAGCTGCAGCATGGCCACGGTGAGCTCGGTCGTGCGCCGAGGCGGGCGCACGCCGGCGGGCTCCAGCACCTGGCGCACCAGGTCCAGCATCTCGTCGGGCACGGGGTAGGTGATCAGCGTCTGGTCGGCAAAGTCCTGTGCTTCCAGGTAGGGCCTTGCCAGCAGCGCATGGCCGTGCGCCAGCAGGGCGCGGATCTCGAAGGCGAACAGCGGGTGGTGATCGACGGCGGCCGCATCGCCCGCGTCCACCTCCGAGACGATGGCCACGTCCGCCCGGCCCTGGTGCAGCAGGCCCACCGGGTCGGCGTGAAAGCCGCTGACGATGTCCAGCTCCACCTCGGGCCAGCGGGCGCGAAAGGCATCCATGGCCGGCATCAGCCAGTCGAAGCAGGTGTGGCACTCCACGGCGATGCGCAGCTGCCCGCCCTGGCCCTGCACCAGCCGCGCCACGTCGCGCTCGGCCGCCTCGATCTGCGGCAGCACGGCGTCGGCCAGCTGCAAGAGGCGGCTGCCGGC
>NZ_ALEE01000204.1 GCF_000282995.1 Melaminivora alkalimesophila | reverse complement strand
AGGCGGCTGCCGGCGGCGCTGAACTGCGGCGGCACGGACTTGCGTTCGAACAGCGGCGCGCCGTAGCGCTCTTCCAGCAGCTTCACCTGGTGCGACAGGGCAGACTGCGTCAGGTTCAACAGTTGCGCCGCGCGCACCAGGCTGCCGCTGTCACGCAGGGCCTGCAGGGTGCGCAGGTGGCGCAGTTCCAGGATGGACTGCATCATCGAAATCATTCAAGTTGATCGGCTAAAACTTTCGTTTGAATAATAAACACAGGTGGCCGACCATCAGGGCAAGACTCTTTTCCACCTTCCAAGGAGCCCTTGCCATGACCCTTGCTGCCCCACCCCGCCCCGTCCTGACCCACACGCTGGGCTTTCCGCGCATGGGCGCGGCGCGCGAACTGAAATTTGCCCTGGAGCGCCACTGGCGCGGCGAGATCGACGCTGACGCGCTGCAAGCCGTGGGCGCCGAGCTGCGCGCACGCCATTGGCAGGTGCAGCGCGACGCCGGCTTGGGCCTCGTCACCGTGGGCGACTTCGCTTATTACGACCACGTGGCCAACCACATCCAGCTGCTGGGCTGCGAGCCGGCGCGCTTTGGCTTTGGCCCGAAAGCCCCCGAGCTGGCGCGCTACTTCGCCCTGGCGCGCGGCACCACCGGCCACGACCCAGCAGTCTGCGGCGCCGGCTGCGCGCACGGCCATGCGGCGCCCGAGGGCCATGCGGCGCTGGAGATGACCAAATGGTTCGACACCAACTACCACTACCTGGTGCCCGAGCTGCACGCGGATACGCAATTCCACCTGGCCAGCGAACGCCTGTTCGACGAGGTGCGCGAGGCGCAGGCGCTGGGCCACGCCGTCAAGGCGCAGCTCGTCGGCCCGCTCACCTTCCTGTGGCTGTCCAAGGACAAGGGCGACGCGCCCTTTGACCGCCTGGCGCTCTTGGAGCGCCTGCTGCCGGTGTACGCGCAGATCCTGGCGCGCCTGAAGGACCTGGGCGTGCAGTGGGTGCAGATCGACGAGCCCATCCTGGGCCTGGAGCTGCCCGCGGCCTGGAGCCAGGCCTTCGAGCCCGCCTACTGGCAGCTGGGCAAGGCCGGCCCGCAGGTGCTGCTGGCGACCTATTTCTCGCCCTTGCAGGACCACCTGCGCCTGGCCTGCCAGCTGCCCGTGGCCGGCCTGCACGTGGACGCCGTGCGCGCCCCCGAGGAGCTGACCGGCGTGGCCGACTGGCTGCCGGGCTACAAGCTGCTGTCGGTGGGCATCGTCGATGGGCGCAACGTCTGGCGCACCGACCCGGACGCGGCGCTGGCCCTGCTCGCTCCAGTAGCCGCCAAGCACCCGGGTCCGCTGTGGCTGGCGCCCTCGTGTTCGCTGCTGCACGTGCCGCAGTCGCTGGCGGGAGAAGATCGCCTGGACGACGAATTGCGCTCGTGGCTCGCCTTTGCCGAAGAAAAACTGCAGGAACTGGCCCTGCTCGCCGCCCTGCTGGATGGCAGCGCGCAACAGAGCGACCCGCGCCTGGCGGCGGCCCGCGCGGCGATCGCCAG
>NZ_ALEE01000203.1 GCF_000282995.1 Melaminivora alkalimesophila | reverse complement strand
CGAACAGCAGCTTGGTGAAGCCTTCGTCACGCCCATTGGCAATGGCGCGGCCCGAGGCGGCCCAGGGGAACAGGCCTTTTTTGACCTGAATGCCTTGCGCCTTGGCTTGATCTTCGGTCAGGCCCACCCAGGCCACTTCGGGGTCGGTGTAGGCCACGCTGGGAATCACGCGGGCGTTGAACGCGGCGGCGGCCAGTTCTTTGTTGCCCTGCAATTCCCCGGCGATGACTTCGGCCGCCACATGCGCCTCATGCACCGCCTTGTGCGCCAGCATGGGCTGGCCCACGATGTCGCCAATGGCAAAGATGTGCGGCACGTTGGTGCGCATCTGGATGTTCACGTCGATAAAGCCCCGGTCGGTCACGGCCACGCCAGCCTTGTCGGCACCGATTTTTTTACCGTTGGGCGTGCGGCCCACGGCCTGCAGCACCAGGTCGTAGGTGCCTTCGCTCTTCGTGCCGTCCAGGCCCTCGAACTGCACCTGGATGCCTTCGGGCGTGGCCTGGGCGCCCACGGTCTTGGTCTTGAGCAGGATGTTGTCGAAGCGGTGCTTGTTCATCTTCTCCCAGACCTTGACGAGGTCGCGGTCCGCGCCTTGCATCAGGCCGTCCATCATCTCGACCACGTCCAGGCGTGCGCCCAGGGTGGAATAGACGGTGCCCATTTCCAGGCCGATGATGCCGCCGCCCAGGATGAGCATGCGCTTGGGCACTTCCTTGAGCGCCAGGGCGCCGGTGGAATCGACCACGCGCGGATCGTCGGGCATGAAGGGCAGGCGCACGGCCTGGCTGCCGGCGGCGATGATGGCCTTCTTGAAGGCGATGACCTTCTTGGTGCCCGTCTTCTCCTGGCCGGTGCCGGTGGTTTCTTCCACTTCGAGGTGGTTGGCGCCCACAAAGGCGCCGTAGCCACGCACGATGGTGACCTTGCGCATCTTGGCCATCTGGCCCAGGCCGCCGGTGAGCTTGGCGATGACCTTTTCCTTGTGGCCGCGGAAGGTGTCCACATTGACCTGGGGCGCGCCGAAGTCCACACCCAGGTCGGCCATGTGCGACACTTCGTCCATCACGGCGGCCACATGCAGCAGCGCCTTCGAGGGAATGCAGCCGACATTCAGGCACACGCCGCCCAGCTGGGCATAGCGCTCGACCAGCACGACCTTGAGGCCCAGGTCGGCAGCGCGGAAAGCGGCGCTGTAGCCGCCGGGGCCGCCGCCAAGCACAAGCACGTCGCACTCCAGGTCGGCGCTACCGGCAAAGCTCTTAGCTTCTGTTTTGATAGCTGCTTGCGCTTGCGCTGCGGGCGCTGGAGCTGGTTTTTGCTCCAAAACTGCGGGTGCAGCAGCGGGCGCTGCGGCCTGCGCCGTCTCCAGCGTGAGCAGCACGCTGCCTTCTGCGATCTTGTCGCCGAGCTTCACCTTGAGCTCCTTGACCACGCCCGCGTGGCTGGACGGAATCTCCATGGAGGCCTTGTCGGACTCCACGGTGACCAGGCTTTGCTCGGCCTTGATGGTGTCGCCGGGTTGAACCAGCACTTCGATGACGCCCACTTCGGCGAAGTCGCCGATGTCGGGGACTTGGATATCGATCACTGCCATGTTCATGTTCCTTTCACAGCAGGATGCGGCGGTAGTCCGCCAGGATTTGGCCCAGGTACACGTTGAAGCGTGCAGCGGCAGCGCCGTCGATGACGCGGTGATCCCAGGTGAGCGACAGCGGCAGCATGAGGCGCGGAACGAACTGCTGGCCGTCCCACACGGGCTTCATCGCACTCTTCGAGAGGCCCAGGATGGCCACTTCGGGAGCGTTGATGATGGGCGTGAAGTGCGTGCCGCCAATGCCGCCGAGCGAGCTGATGGACATGCAGCCGCCCTGCATGTCGGCGCTGCCCAGCTTGCCGTCGCGCGCCTTCTTGGCCAGTTCGCCCATTTCCTGGCTGATCTGGAGAATGCCCTTCTGGTCGGCATCGCGGAGCACGGGCACCACCAGGCCGTTGGGCGTGTCGGCGGCGAAGCCGATGTGGAAGTACTGCTTGTAGACGAGCGCGTCGCCGTCGAGGCTGGCGTTGAATTCGGGGAACTTCTTGAGCGCAGCCACCACCGCCTTGATGACGAAGGCGAGCATGGTCACCTTCACGCCGCTCTTACAGGTTGCTCCCTGTGTGTGCCCATCCCCGCCATGCGCCCGCCGTCCAACACGATAATCCGATCTGCCTCCATCACGGTGCTGACCCGTTGGGCCACGATGAAGGTAGTGGCCCTGGAGGTCTCTGGCTTCAGAGCCGCCCGCAGGCGGGCGTCGGTCCTGAAGTCCAGGGCAGAGAAGTTGTCGTCGAAGATGTAGATCGCGGGCCGGCGGACCAAGGCCCGCGCAATGGTAAGCCGCTGCTTCTGCCCTCCGGAGAGGTTCGTGCCGCCCTGGGCAATCTCAGCCCCATAGCCCCCTTCCACCTCGTCGACAAACTCGGCCGCCTGGGCGATCTGGGCAGCATGGGCCACCTCTGTGTCCGATGCCTCCCCGTTGCCATAGCGAATATTGTCGGCAATGCTGCCGCTGAAGAGGAGCGCCTTCTGCGGCACGTAGCCAATCTTGGCTCGCAGGCCCGCCTGGGTCATCTCCCGCACATCCACGCCATCGACCAGCACCGCGCCGCTTTCCACGTCGAAGAAGCGGGGGATCAGGTTGACCAGCGTCGTCTTTCCCGCACCTGTGCCGCCGATGATGGCGGTCACCTCGCCTGGGCCGGAGGTAAAGGAGATTCCCTCTAAGGCAGGCCGCTCGGCACCGGGGTAGCTGAAGGTAACGTCCCGGAACTCCACCTGGCCCCGCAGGTTTGCGGCCGATTTCGGCTGTGCGGGATCCTGAATGGAGGAGTTCACCTCCAGCACCTCATTGATCCGGACGGCGGAGGCCGAGGCCCGGGGCACCATGATGAACATCATGGAGACCATGATGAGGGAGAACATGATCTGCATCACGTACTGAATGAAGGCCATCAGGTCGCCCACCTGCATCTCGGCCCGATCAATGCGAATGCCGCCAAACCAGATAATCGCGATGGTCGTGAAGTTGAGCAGGAGCATCATCGTCGGCATCATGACGGCCATCAGCTTGTTGACCTTGATTGCCGTCTCCGTGAGGTCACGGTTGGCGCCGACGAAGCGGCGCTCCTCGTAGTCAGAGCGGTTGAAGGCCCGGATCACCCGGATGCCGGTGAGCCCTTCCCGAACGACCAGGTTCAGCCGGTCAATCCGCTTCTGCATGGCCTCAAAGAGCGGGACGCCCTTGGCCGCCACCGCAGCGATCACGGCCACGAGGATGGGGATCAGCACGACGATTACAAGGGAGAGCTTGGGATCCTTCGAGACGGCCATGATAATGCCGCCGATCATCATCATCGGCGCACTAATCATGATGCGGAGGACCATCATCACCACCATCTGGACCTGGGTGATATCGTTGGTGGTGCGGGTGATGAGCGTGGCGGTGCCAATCCGGTCAAACTCCTGGAGCGAGAAACCCTGCACCTGCCGGAAGACCTGACCCCGGAGGCTGCGGCCAAAGCCGGATGCGATCCGTGAGGAGAGGTAGGCCCCCAGGATGGCGACCAGCGTCCCCCCCAGCGCCACCAGCAGCATCTGGCCACCGATCCGCAGGATGTAGTCGGTATCACCCGACATGATGCCCTTATCGACAATGTCGGCCATCAGGGTAGGCAAGTAGAGTTCGGACAGGGATTGGAAGAAGGCCAGAACTAGCACAGCAGCGATAGGCGCTGCGAATGGCTTCAGAAAACGGAGCAACTTAAGCAAACTAACCCTCTCCATCAGTAGATTGGGATCCGCGGGGTGATCCGTGGGGCGATTGGTGGCCGCCAACGCGGCTCGCTGATCACTCAAAGGGATGTGCTATGGACTGCTCCAGAGCTGAAAGCAAGATGCGGAGCCCCTCTGCTACCGTCTCCAACTGCTCGGGAGCCACCCTGTCCAGTACCTCATCCCAGGCCCGACGAGCGATCGCCTCGGTCTCCGCCATCAAGCTCTGGGCCGAACGGGTCGCGTAGAGCCGGACCAGGCGCTGGTCCGCTTCGTCAGCCCGCTTCTCTAGGTACCCCTGCCGTGTGAGTTGATCAACGGTCTTCGAGACATGGCTCTTTACCATTCCAACCCGCCGAGCCAGCTCCGAAACGGTGACGCCGGGGTTCGTGGTAATCTGGCGCAGCATGAAGAAAGCGTGCGGCTGAATGTCCGACTCCCTGAAGGTTGCACGAAACCGTTCATGCATCTGCCGGTTCAGTTGGCGCCACAGCTCGGGGATCTCGGTCCGGAGGGAAGTCATCGTGGCAAGTCACCCCGTTCTCCAGGAAACGTTCTGCACAGAACAGATCATACTCCCCTTGAGCGACCAGCGCAAGAGGGTTGTTGGAGAAAGTGAGAGGAATCGCTGGCTGCAAACAACTTCGTCGGTGGTACAATTAGCCTATCGATGATTTGGAGGCGCCATACCCCTCCCCACCAGCCACCAGATCCCTGTTCGCGTTGGTTGGTGCTCCCGGGGAATGGCCAACGGAGAGTGGCCGCCTGGGCCCGCTCCACCACTGCCTCCTCCCCCGCTGCGACTCCAGGGGCCTGTTCGCAGTGAGTGGTGCTCTCTGGGATGGCCGCCAGAGGCCCCGGGTTCGCCTGGCCGCCCACCCTCCTGGGCTGATCGTGCCTGTTCGCGGGAACTGGTGCCGAGTAGTCCTTCACACCTGAACGGTAACCGCAGCCCAAGTCCGAGTGCCCAGTCCGGCACAGGTGTCGGCTCTCCCTCAACTGGCCGTGGCCTGTTCGCAAAGAGTGGTGCTCAGCCCTTCACCCCTCCGCCAATCCCCAGCCGACGCCGGGCCCAGCACCAGCCAAGTCGAACAGGTGCCAGGTCTACTCGTGCCTAGGGGGCAGGCGTCGGCTCAGGAGGTCACCCCCACCCGTCGCCGGGCCCAGCACCAGCCAAGTCGAACAGGTGCCAGGTTAGCTCGTACCCAGGGGTAGGGGTCGGCTCAGGAGGTCACCCCCACCCGACGCCGGGCCCAGCACCAGCCAAAGCGAACAGGTGCCAGGTCTACTCGTGCCTAGGGGCAGGGGTGGCTCAGGAGGTCACCCCCAGCCAACGCCGGGCTCAGCACCAGCCAAGTCGAACAGGTGCCAGGTCTACTCGTGCCTAGGGGGCAGGCGTCGGCTCAGGAGGTCACCCCCACCCGTCGCCGGGCCCAGCACCAGCCAAGTCGAACAGGTACCAGGTTCACTCATACCTAGGGGCAGGGGCCGGCTCTAGTGCTCCACCCCCACCGAAGCTGGGCCAGGACGTGCCGGTCGGGGGGTGGGCGCCGCCACCGCCCCCGTTATAAAGGAGAGGCCGAATGCTACCGATCACCTGTGTGCCGTCCCGCTACGTTGCCCGGCTTCTCCCACACATTCAAGGCAGCCCGCTTCAACTTCACAGCCTCTTTGAGCGGAGTCTCAACCTTTTCGTCGGATCCCGCCTCCTGTTGACCATCCAGGTCGCCTCCCTGGGCCATAGCCCCTTTGGGGTCGTGGTTGGGGAGACTGTGTGGCCCGCACTGCGCCGCCGGCTCGCATCTGCGGCGGAGGGCGATCTGTCGGTGATGGGGCGGGCGCTACTCATGGGAGGGCATCCGCTTCTGACCATTCCCGCCGCACACGGGTACGATGAGCGGTTCACCCCCCTTCCACCCCAGCCCAACATCTTTCCAGCACGTCACCTGCACCAGATGCTCCTTGAGGCGAAGGGTGATGGCCAGGCAGGACTGGCCACGCTACTGGAAGGGTGGAGTCCGGGAGGCCAACTACGGTCTGTCACAGCCGTTGAGCCATGGTTGGTGAGGGCTCAACCTGTGCTCAAAACCATTACAGCGGGCGACGGACCAGCTCTGGTTGAAGCGGCTAGGCGGCTGATCGGGCTGGGTCCTGGCCTCACCCCGTCGGGGGACGACTTCGTCGTGGGCTTTGTCGGGGCTCTGTGGTTGGATGGGCAAACGAACATGGTCCGCTACCTGCGTCGCCACCTGAGAGAGCACCTCTGGCAGGCGACTAACGTGATCTCGGCTCAATACCTTCGGCATGCCCTTCATGGCCGATTCAGCTCTCCGCTGAGGTCTCTATTGGAGGCGATGATTCAGGGAGAGCCAGATAGCCGCCAGCTAATGGCGGCCCTGAGGGGTGTGATGGCGGTCGGCAGCAGTTCCGGTTGGGACTCCCTCATGGGCGTGCTCGCCGGTCTCTACTGGAGAGAACAGGAGAGGCGGGGTTCATGAAGGCTCCTCCGCAACGACCGGGTCCGAGCAGCAAGTGACACGACGGCGTAGGTGGACGGCTCGAATCACCACCCCAACCGGGTAGACGGCTACTTCCTTAAGCTCATAGAAGAGGTGGGTGAGCTGGCCGGGGCGCTCCGTAAAGGCGAGCGGCTACAGAGCAACGGGTCAATCAATGGAACCATCGAGTCAAGGAAGAGTTGAACGGCCACAGGTATCGGCAACCCCTACCTTCACCGGAGTGATACGGAGCCGGCTGCTCAAGGGCGGCGGATAGGGGGCCACCAGCACAGCGGGCCGCCAGCATGACGGGCCGTGCCAGAGTGGCTCCGGCGGGGTGGTCAACGGGTGCCAAGAGGGGACCAAGAGGGGACCAAGACGGCGCCAAAAGTGCACCCCACGGCCCTTGCCACCCATAAAGAGAGATGCGGAGCGAAAAAACGCTCCGCATCTCTACATTATATACGCGCCTTAGCGCCAGAGTACGAACCGGGCTCCCAGGAGGATAAGCCCTACACCAACAACCTGGTGCCAGGTCAGGGGCAGTGCCGTCCGGCCGGCTAGGCCGAAGGTATCCATGACCAGCGATCCCGTCAACTGCATCGTCACGAAGGCACTAATCGCTGCGCTCACGCCAACCGCCGGCACGGCGTAGGTCATGCCGATGACCATCACCATGCCCAGCAGGCCGCCCGCGTAAGACCAGAGGGGAGCGCTTGCATACCCCTGGCTGATCTGAGCGAGGGGCATGCCCCGCCAAGCCCACAGGGTCAACAGCAGCAATGCGGCGGTGCCCGTGGCGAATGAGGTAAAGGCGGCAGGAATGGCGCGAATATGGGTGCCGAGCGTTGCGTTTACCGCGGCCTGGATCGCCGCTGCTATGCCGGCCAGGCCGGCCAGCAGCACGGCAAGGGGCTTGCCCATGCGGGCCACCTCCTGGGCTGGGCTAGGGGCGAATCCGGGTGCCGGCCTCGCCAGCGGCGG
>NZ_ALEE01000202.1 GCF_000282995.1 Melaminivora alkalimesophila | reverse complement strand
CCTCGCCAGCGGCGGCCGCCACCGCCTGGTTCAGGGCGGTGATGATCGCCTGCTTGCCGGTCTGCCGCACGAAGTCCAAGCAGGAGGTAACCTTCGGCCCCATCGAGCCAGCGGCGAAGTGCTTCTCCGCCACGTAGGACGCCATCTGCTCAGCAGAGACCTCGCCGAGGCTCACCTCGTTCGGCGTGCCGTAGTGAAGCTTCACGTTGGGCACGTCGGTCAGGATCATCAGCATATCGGCCCCAACCGCCCGGGCGAGCGCTGCCGCCGCCCGATCCTTGTCGATGACGGCCTCAACGCCAGTCAACGCACCGTCCTCCGCCGTGCGAACAGGCACCCCGCCGCCGCCAGCAGCGATGATGATCGCCCCCTGGGAGAGCAGTCCGGAGACCACCTCCTGCTCGACCACCCGGCCCGGCTGGGGGGAGGGCACCACCCGGCGCCATCCCCTGCCGCTGTCCGGCTGCATGATATAGCCGCGCTCGGCGGCGATCGCCGCAGCCTCCTCCTCCGGGTAGAAGGGACCGATGGGCTTGGTCGGATCGTTGAAGGCGGGATCCTCCACGTCCACCTCAACCTGGGTAACCAGGCTGACCACAGGCCGCTGGATCCCACGGGCCCTCAGCTCATTGGTGAGGGACTGCTGGAACATGTAGCCGATCATTCCCTGGGTCATGGCGCCCAGTACATCGAGCGGCATCGGCTCAACGGTAGCCTTGGCCTCCTCATTCTGCAGCAGCAGGTTGCCCACCTGCGGTCCGTTGCCATGGGTTAGCACCAACTCATGCCCGGCTGCCACAAGGTCAGCCAGCTGAGCCGCAGTCACATCGACGTTATGCCGCTGCTCGGCATAGGAGCCCCGCTGACCCGGCTGCAGAATCGCATTGCCGCCCAGGGCGACCACGATCCGGTTACCCAACGTATATCCCCCTCAGAAGGTCCTGAACCGAACCGATACTTAAGCCCGAGCGATAACGGCCACGGGGCCGCCACCATCGGGACCCTGGTGCTCCGCACCGCCGGAGACGTAGACCATGGGATCGCCGGTGATGCTGGCGATGACGGCGTTGACGACCGCCCGCGCAGACCGGGTGTGGTTGATGTCGGAGTCGTCGAGCATGGTGTTCCGGCGGCCACGCACCTCACCGGTGGACCGGGCCTCTGCCTTGGCCAGCACGTTGACGATCTTCGCCAGTTCGGCCTCGCCAGGCAGCTCGTTGAACTTCAGGCCGGCGGCCTTCATGGCCCGCAGCACCGCCTGCATGTCGATGCCATCCTTCATCACATCGTGGCCGATCACCAGCTCGCTGGCGGACTCGGTCGAGTTGCCCATGACGATGATCTCGCAGTTGAGGATCTCGACGCCGGCCGAAGTGGAGGCTACGTCGGAGTAGATGCTCCAGTCGTTGCAGATCATCTCATCCGACAGGTCAGACTCCTTGATCTGGCCCAGCGCGACGGCGGCACCCAGAGCGGAGGCGCCCCGGTTGTAGCCCATCGACTTGTAGGTGTCGTGGACGGCCACGGTCTGGCCACGGCGATGCGCGTCCTCGATCCGGTCAGCCGTCAGGAGCGGGCACTTGATCTGGACGAAGTGGACATCGGCCGGGTCGGTAATGCCGGCGTCGGCCATGGCCTCCCTTACGGCCCGTGCCACCTCCAGCACCTGGGCCATGCGGCCCTGCTCCTCGGGGAGGAAGTCCCGGGTGAAGGCGATACCGGCCACCAGGCGCTTCTCGCCGTTGGGGTTGGCGCCCCGGTCGCTCACCTTCTGGCGCACAAAGACGTTCATGTGCGGGGTCATTACGCCCTCGGTGCCGCCGGACATGACCAGGGCGACCCGCTTGCCCACCTCTTCCCGGGTGAGGCCGAGCCGCTCGCTCAGCAGCACCTTCAGGGCCAGGGTGGTGAAGCCACGGGTGAAGTCGTTGACGCAGCCGTTGCCCTCGGTCTTCGCGAGCACGGCAATAATGTTCTGGGGATCAATGCTCCCGTTGTCCAGGAGCGCCACTAGGGCGGAGAGATCGTCAGGAGAGCCCATGGGGAGACGGTAGACATCTACCTTGTACATGAGTGGTTCCTCCTTCTCGAATCTGGTTACCGGGCGGAGGCGGCGAGCCGCTCATCCAGCGCCTTCAGTGCCTTGATGAAGCACTCCATGGGCGCCCGGCTAATGCCGGCCCCTACCTGGCCAACGCCAGGCTCCCTGTGAGCTACGCCGGTGTTGATGACGGGCTGGATCCCCGTGTCTACCACCAGCATGGCGTCGATGCCCGTCGGGGTGCCGGCGAAGTCAAGCGCCGGGATACCGAAAGTCTTCTCCTCCGCCAAGGTAATGTTGCGCATCTCCTTGGTGAAGTTAAGCGCATCGCCAGCATTTCCGCCCACGAACTGGACGATCGCCGGGGCGGCCGCCATGGCGAAACCGCCGATGCCCATGGTCTCGGTGATGCAGGAGTCGCCCAGGTCGGGCGCCGCGTCATCAGGGCCGTAGCCAGGGAAGAAGAGGGCGTCAATCACCGGCGAGGGGGCGGTGAACCACTGGTCGCCGGTGCCGCTCAGCTGAATGCCGAACTCGGTGCCGTTCCGGGCCATGGCGGTCACCACCGAGGAGCCCTCGATGTTCCGAGCCGCATCCATGGTGACCTTGCAGGCCGCCATGGAGAGGTTCAGGAAGAAGTGGTCGTTCCGGCCCAGGAAGTCGGCCACCTCGGTCAACTGCTGGACAGGGACCACCTCAACCAGGGCGCTGAACAGCGAGCGGACCAGCAGGCTGGTGCCCGCGGCGTTCCGGTTGTGGCACTCGTCGCCCATCTGCAGAGCCCGGGCGATGAGCGACTTGACATCGAGCCCGCCCACGTGCCGGATGGCGGCGCCGAGGGCCGGGCCGAGCACATCCCGCATCCAGGCCAGCCGCTCGAGGACCTCCGGCGAGTTGGCGCCGAAGCGCAACACCTTGCCGAGCCCCTCGTTCATGTTAACATAAGCCCGGTTCCCTGCCTCCTGGTTCTCCACAACAAAAACCTGCATGGAGGGCGAGGTCAGGCCGGCCATCGGGCCGACGGCGCTGTGGTGGTGGTTCGGCTCCAGCTTGACCGCCCCACTGGCGGCCAGGGCCTCGGCCTCCTCCACCGTCTCTGCCCAGCCTTCGAAGATGATGGCCCCGATGACGGCCCCGCGCACGGGGCCGCACATCTTCTCCCAGGTCACGGGCGGGCCAGCGTGCAGCAGAATTCGGTCATTCATGCCGGGGACCACGTCCCGAGCGGGCTGCACGTCCACCACGACGGGGCGTGCGGCCAGGATCTTGGCCACGGCGCGCTCGTTCGCAGCGCGGAGGATCTCCGCATGCCGCTCAAGGCTCTCCAGGGTCTGGACCGCCGCGACGTTTCCGCCAGCGGGCGGGTGCCAGTGCACGTGGACGTGGGGTGCGTTGACCGCGGTCAGCGTCTCGGAGAAGGAGGGAACGCCGATGTTCACGATCTTCAGCTCCTGGTGGAGCAGCTCAAACAACGGAGCGGCGGTCATGCCTGCACCCCCTTCAGCGATTCGATGATCAGGCCAGCCACCCGGGCGGCCCGGTAGTTCGTAGAGAGCAGGGTAACACCGGCCGCCTCCAGCTTGGCGAGCTGAGCGCTGCGCGGCTGCGGATCCTCTTCGGTACCGGTAACCGAGGCGACGAAGGCGACGTGCCGGCCAACGCTGGCCAGTTCAGCCCGTAGCTTGGCCACCTCTTCCGCCACCGCTCCACCGGGGTCGGCATGGCTGCCATAGCCGAGCACCACATCCAGCAGGATGACGGCCGTCTCGGGATCCAGCGCCTCTGCCCGGAGCCGGTCCAGGCGGTAGCCCGGATCGATCATCGGATGAGGCTTGTTCTGTGTGAAGAAGTCGTCGCCCATGTCGATCAGGATGTGACCTGGGCTGACGGTGGGGTCTTCCAGCTTATACGGGGCCTTCTTGGCCAGGTTGCTGTAAACGCCCGACAGCATGGAGTCGAGGGTCAGGTAGGACTCATGGCAGAGGGTCCCGCCCGAGTAGAGGCCCCGCACGTAGGTGCCGGGGTTCAGGCCCTTCGGGTAGCGGGCGAGTTCGGCTGCAACCGCCGCCTCCACCTCCTCCGCCTCGTCGGGCAGGGGGGTGAGCGGCTGCTCCAGTGTCATCCGTGCGGTCTCCTCCAAGGTGGTGGCGACCCTCAGGCCCTCCGCCCGAGCCTGCTCGACCACTTCAGCGCTGGCGCCAAGGAAGCCGATGATGCAGGGCTTGGTCAACTGACGGACCCGCTCCAACAGGCGCTGCATGGTCGCAGGGGCCGGAGGCTTGGAGACCAGGGTAATGATCTCGGTGTCAGGATCATGCTCCAGCATGTCAATCCCCTGGAGCATGGTGATGCCGCCGACCTCGTCGGAGAGGTCGCGACCACCGGTGCCGATGGCATGGGAGATGCCCCCGCCCAGGTGATGGATCAGCACGGCTACTTCCTGAAGCCCGGTGCCCGAAGCCGCAACCATGCCGACCGTACCACGCCGGACCACGTTCACGAAGCCAAGGGGAACCCCATGGATCATGGCCGTGCCGCAGTCGGGGCCCATCACCAGCCGGCCAAGTCGCTTGGCCTCCTGCTTCAGGGCTACCTCCTTCTCCAGCGGGACGTTATCGCTGAAGATCATGACGTGAAGCCCGTTCTTCAGCGCCTTCATCGCCTCGCGGGCAGCGAAGGCACCGGGGGTAGAGACGATGGCGAGGTTGGCCCCCTCCATCCGCTCCAGGGCTCCCTCCAAGGTCTGGACCCGCTCTTCACTGCGCTGGTCGCTTCCCTTGCCGATGGCCCCCAGGAGCTCATCTACCCGCGCGAGCGCGTCATCTAGTGCCTCCGTGGTCTCGGCCACCAGGCCGATCACCAGGTCGTTGGGGCCCATGTCCGCGAACTCGGCAGGAGCGAAACCGGTATCCTCGAGGATCGCCCGGTTCATCTCCGTGGCCATGACCACGGCCACCTGCAGGACGTTAGGGACCCGCTTCGCCTCGGAGGAGATGCGCATCAGCGTAACTGAGTCGTAGTAAGCCTTTGGACGTTTCAACAAGCGGCGTTCCATCAGTCAACCTCCAACCTGGGGCCAATTTTGCTTAGCCGATGAAGAAAGTGAGCACAACGATGAGGGCCAGAGTGCCGAGCACGTAGGGGATGTTCATGCGGATGATATCGACGATGTCCTTCTTGAAGCCCTGGCTCAGAGCGGCCACGTTAATCTGCACGGGGCTAACCTGCGTGCCGATGCCGACGGAGACGGCCACGAGGCCCATGGCCGCGGGAGACACACCGATCGCGGCGATGGTCGGCATAATCAGGGCCAGAACGCCGGCCGCCATGGCACCGGAGGGAATGGCCACGACGAAGGCGATGATAGCGGCCACCGGTGCGATGATCGAAGCCGGAGCAGCACCTGCGAGCCCCGCGATCGCCTTGAAGGTACCGATCTCGCCCATCATGTTGATGAAGCCGAGGAACAGACCCACCTCGAACAGGGTGACCAGGATGAACCGCGAACCTTCGACAAAGGCAGTGAACGACTCGTTCAGGTTCATCTTCGAGCAGAGGAAGGTCAGCAGGGTAGCGATGAGGACGATGGCGCCTGGGGTGAAGAGGGCAACGCCCAGGAGACCGTTCAGCTTGCCGCCCAGAATCACCATGGTCAGAAGGGAGATGAAGGGGATCGCCTGAATCCACAGCTTACCAGCCGGAACGTCCTTCATCTCATCGTCAGCGGCGTCGCCGGTGACCAGGCTGCCGTACTTCCGAACGCCCCAATAGGCCAAAGCCATGCCGATGATCCAGAAGAGGGCGGTGTAAGGCATCATCCCATTGGCGTGGGTGGTGACCTCAACGCCGGCGAACTGGGCGGTAATGATCGTCTCGGTGGAGGCCGGGGAGGTGGTGAAGGAGGCCGCGGTTGCGATAGCCATACCGGCGATAACGGGCGGAACGGCACCCACCGCAGCAAAGACGAGCGGGGCGGTAACCATCGTGTTGCCAGCGCCCATGCCCGCCATGTAGCTGGCTGCGGCCTGAATCAGCACCATGAAGGCGGCCAGTAGGCCCACCTGCTTGCCCAGGCCCCGCTTAGCGAGGGTGACGGCCGCCTTGATGCTGCCGGCCTTGCCGACCATCATGGCAGCGGCGGCGTAGAGGATTGGCGTGGTGATGGCAAGCATGCTGGCTGCACCCTTGGTGAAGATGCCGCCTGCGTCTGCTAGGGGAATTCCGCCGATGAGGATGGCGAGGATGCCGCCGGCCGCGCCAGCGACCAGCATGTGCTGACGACGAATCAACAGAACCATGATTGCGATCAAGGGCAGGAGCAGCAGAAGTGTGTTCATGCGAGCGCTCTCCTTGTTCGGTTCAAATTAGGATCAGATTTAGAAAGAGACCGATAGCGACAGGCGTTCCTCACGATGCACTACGTGCTTCCCTCGAACAAAGACATGCACCGGCGGTCGCAGCCCCGCAATGGCCTCTGCCGGGGAGGTGGCATCCAATACCACAAGGTTCGCAGCGATTCCGGGACGGATGCTTGCGTCGGGGAGCTGGTCGGGGTGAATACCGTCCAGTACGGCTTCGGCTCTCGGACCGGCCATGGTCAAAATGGTCTCCAGGTCGTCCTGGCCGCCCATATGCGCCGCATGGGCGAGGATGAGGCCGGATTCAATCATGCTCCCGTTGCCAAACGGGTTGAACGGGTCGCGGATGTTGTCGGAACCGTAGGTCACGTTCACGCCGGCTGCGAGCAGCTCCTTGACCGGGGCCAATCCCCGGCGCACGTTCACCTGGTCATCCCTACCCTGCAGGTAGAGGTTGGTAGACGGCAGCGTGATGATGTGTACGCCGGCCTCCCGCACCGCCTGGATGATCTCCGCCCGCCGCTCCGGCTCCTGAGCCGACAGCGAGCAGCAGTGGCCGGCAGCTACCCGACCGGCCATGCCGTAGCGCCGGGTATACTCGGCGATCTGCGGCAGGGTCAGGTCTGCGGGGTTGTCCGATTCGTCCACATGCATGTCAACCAGGGAGCCCTCCGCCTCCGCCAGCGCAAATACGGTTTGAATGTGCGCCTCTGGGTCCGGATCCCGTGCCGGGATGCCGCCCACGGCGCTGCATCCGAGCCGGAGCGCCTCCCGCAGCAACTCGGCAACCCCGGGCTGGTTAGTGATTCCCTCCTGCGGGAAGGCCACCACTTGCAGATCCACCAGGTCCCGCATGGCCCCCCGGGCCTCCAGGGCCGCCACCACGCCGGTGAGACCGGCTACGGGGTCGACGTCAACGTGCGTCCGCAGGCGGGTAACCCCCTGGGCTAACGCGCCTTTGACCCCGCGCATAATCCGCTGGTAAACGTCGGGGCCGTTTAATTGGGCCTTGTACGCCTGTCCCAAGCGAATCGCCTCTGCCAGGGTCCCGGAACGATTGGGTGCCGTTTCGGTCTGAAACGCTTTGTCTAGATGCAGATGCACGTCAGCAAGTGGCCGGATGACAAGGCGACCTTCCAGGTCGATGGAACCCTCCGTCAGCCGCTCCACGGGCGCTTGGGGCCTCACGCTTACCACGTCACCGTCTGCGATCTCGATCATCCAATGCCCCGGGCGTCCAGCCAGGGCAGCGTTGAACAGGTGCAAGTTCGCCCACCTTTCTTGTCGGACGGATAGGAAATTCAACCGCATGAGG
>NZ_ALEE01000201.1 GCF_000282995.1 Melaminivora alkalimesophila | reverse complement strand
TGGTACGGCCTATGGGGAGCAGGTCACAAGGGTGATCCGGTCACCTATCAACTGCCGAACCCGGCAGGCGGCGTACAACTGGAAACCTTCGTGCCCTGGACGCTGGTGAAGCGGGGGCTGAAGAAGCAGGTCATCACGCCCTTGGACGCGCCGCAGGCATTTCTGTCCGAGGCCACCCGGGAGCGGCAAGCCCGGTCGGCCGCGCAGGACACCGCGTTGATGCGGGCGCTTGGCCTCGCACACCACTGGCAACGCCTGCTGGACGAAGGGCGATTCGCATCGATCAGCGAGATCGCACAAGCCGAGGGCCTTGATCTCGGTCGCGCCAGCAGAATCGCCCGATTGGCTCACTTGGCACCCAGCATCGTTGAATCCTGCGCAGCCGGTGAGGATGCTGGGGTGACCCTGGAGCGTGTCTGCCGCCGGGCCATCCCGCAGCGATGGGACGTTCAGTGCGCGCGCCTGCTATCCGGCCGATGAGCCGCAGCAGCTGCCCTTGCCGCGCTCCTGAATCGGCGGGCACGGCACGGTGCCGTAGGAGCAGTACACACAGCAATCCCCCGGCTTGGGCTTGAGCACCGTGTGGCACTGCTCGCACTCGTAGAACCACTGACAGGCATCGGTGGGCATCGTCTCGGTCTTGGCGTAGCCGCACGCGGGACAGGTCAGCGTCGATTCCAGGATCACTGCCGTCATTTGGCGTTCCCTACGACGGTCGAGGGGTAGCCCGCCTCCTTGGTTGCACGCGTCAGGGCCTCGACGTCGGTCTTCGCATCATCGAAGGTCACCGTGGCCTCGCGCCGGTCCAGGCTCACCTCGGTCTTGCTGACGCCCGATACTTGGGTCAGCGCCTTCTTCACCGTGATCGGGCAGGTGGCGCAGTTCATGCCGGGCACGGACAAGGTGACGGTCTGGGTCGCTGCCCACAAGGGCGAGGCGAAGGCGGCACATGTGGCCAGCGCAACGAGCTTCTTCATGGCAATCTCCTTTCAGTAGAACCAGGGCGCGATGAGCGGGAATCCGAGGGCGAGGACCACCAGCGCCACCACGATCCAGTACAGCAGCTTGTAGCTGCGCTTGACCGACGGCCGCGCGCAGACCTGCCCCGGTACGCAATCCGTGGCCGGTCGCCAGATGCGCCGGTAGGCGAAGAACAGCGCCACCACCGCCGCGCCGATGAACAGGGGCTGGTAGGGTTCGAGCAGGGTCAGGTGGCTGATCCACGCGCCCGAAACGCCGAGCGTGATCAGCACCAGGGGGCCGAGGCAGCAGGTGGAGGCCAGGATGGCGGCCAGCCCGCCCGCCAGCAGCGCGCCGCGTCCGCCGCCTTGTGTATCTGTTGGTCGATCTGTATTCATGTGTTAATCTTACTTCCGTACTTAAGTACGGAGTCAAGCGCCATGAATGAACCCCCCGAAACCCTGACCATCGGCGTCCTGGCCGATGCCGCCGGGGTCAACGTCGAGACGATCCGCTTCTATCAACGCAAGGGGCTGATGCAGGAACCCGACCGGCCGCTGGGCGGCATCCGTCGCTACGGCAAGGCGGATCTGGCGCGCGTGCGCTTCATCAAATCGGCCCAGCGCCTGGGGTTCAGCCTGGACGAGATCGGGGAATTGCTGAAGCTCGAGGATGGATCGCATTGCACCGAGGCCCGCGCGCAGGCCGAGCGCAAACTGGCCGATGTGCGCGAGCGCCTGGCCGACCTGCGCCGCATCGAAGTCGTGCTGCAGGATCTGGTGCAGCGCTGCTGCGCCGCCCAGGGCGAAGTGCGCTGTCCGCTGATCCATGCCCTACAGGAGGCGTGACGATGGAACTGATGAAAGTCGCCATCCTGTTTGCCGTCACGGCGGTCGCTGAAATCGTTGGCTGCTACTTGCCTTGGCTCGTCCTCAAGCAGGACAAGCCGGTGTGGCTGCTGGTACCGGCTGCCTTGTCGCTCGGGCTGTTTGCGTGGCTGCTGACGCTGCATCCGACGGCAGCGGGGCGCACCTACGCGGCCTACGGCGGGATGTACATCGCCGTCGCGCTGGTCTGGCTGCATTTCGTCGATGGCGTGAACTTGACCCGCTGGGACGTCGCGGGAGCCAGCGTCGCCTTGGTCGGTATGGCGGTCATCGCATTGCAGCCTTCAACGTCTGGGTGAGCGCTGCCTCGATCCGTTCTCGGTCGCCTGCGCTACAGCAAACGAAAACCGCAACCCGCAGCCATCAACCCCTTGAAAACACACGACTTCGCCACTTGCTCGGTCAAGAGACCCGCAGAGAACGGAGAGAGAAAAACGGCACAGTCGGGCCTGAACATCGGCGTACCCGCAAGGGGAAGGTCAAGAGCCCAGGCCCGGAAACCGCGCCAACACTGGGGGAACGGGCAAAAAAAATCCCAACCGATGAGGGTTGGGATTTTGGGTATTGGTGGAGCTGGCGGGAATTGAACCCGCGTCCGCAAGCCTTCTTCGGGCAGATCTACATGTTTAGCGTTCTGGTTTGGATCTCGCATCCCACATCGCGCAGACGCACGCTATGCAGGACGCCAGTACCCTTGGATCTCACGCCATGCCAAGGTACCCGGCACAGCGCCAGCTGATGTGAATTCCCTTGCAGCCGGGAGGCCTTGCGGCCCCCTTGCCCAGCCCATCAGCGTGCTGTTGCAAGGCTCACCGGTATTTAGGCGGCGAGTGCGAAACGTTCGTCGTTTGCAGTTACTTTGTCGAATGGAGATTTACGAGCGTCACTCAAGCTCGACATGCACCACTCCGATTCCGAACCCACGTCGAAACCAGGACAGCCCCGTGTTCCGTATTTTACGCCAAGTGCAGCAATTTCAATAGCCCCAGGGGAGATTCGATGCAGCCATCCGCTCCCCACGCGGTGGCCTCACCATCTTGCCCCAGGTAGCCGTAGAGCGCCGCCACCGTGCGCATGCCCGCCGCGCGTCCCGCTTGGACGTCGCGCAGGTCATCACCTACATAGATGCACTCGGCCGGCGAAAGTTCCAGTCGCGTGGCAGCCTCCAGCAGCGGCGCCGGGTGCGGCTTGGCGTGCGGGGTGGTGTCGCCGCTCACGATGGTGGCGGCGCGCCCGATCAGCTCGAGCCGCTGGGCGATCAGCGAAGTGAAGCGCGTGGACTTGTTGGTCACCACGCCCCAAGCGAGCGCCTGCCGCTCCAGGGCGCCCAGCAGCTCGGCCACCTGCTCGAACACTTCCGTCTGCTCGTGGATGCAGCGCTCGTAGTTGTCGAAGAATTCCTCTTTCAGGGCATCGAAGTCTGCGTGGTCGGGCGCGATCCCGAGCGCGATGGAGATCATGCCGCGCGCGCCCGCGCCCGCCATGGGCCGGTAGCAGGACAACGGCAGGGGCTCCAGGCCACGCTGCGTGCGCAGCTGGTTGGCCGCGCGGCCCAGGTCCGGTGCGCTGTCGATCAGGGTCCCGTCCAGGTCGAACAGCACGGCGCGCACGCCGCCCCAGTCGGCTGCGCCGCTCATTCGGCGGGTCTCCGGGTGGCAAAGAGGTAGTTCACGCTGGTGTCGCTGCTCAGCCAGTAGCGCCCGGTCAGGGGGTTGTATTCCATGCCCCGCGTGTGCACCAGCTCCAGCCCGGCATGGCGGCAGGCGGCCGCCAGCTCGCTCGGACGGATGAACTTGGCGTACTCGTGCGTGCCGCGCGGCAACAGCTTGAGCAGGTACTCGGCCCCCAAAATGGCAAAGGCAAAGGCCTTCGGGTTGCGGTTGATGGTCGAGAAGAAGACCCAGCCTCCGGGCTTGACGAGCAGTGCGCAGGCCCTGACCACCGACCCGGGATCGGGCACGTGCTCCAGCATTTCCATGCAGGTCACCACGTCGAAGGACTGCGGCGCCTCCTCAGCCAGCGCCTCGGCGCTGATCTCGCGGTAGCGCACGCGCGGGGTTTCGGCCTCCAAGGCGTGCAGGCGCGCCACGCGCAGCGCCTTGTCGGCCAGATCGATGCCCAGGACGTCCGCCCCCCTGCGCGCCATGGAGTCCGCAAGGATTCCGCCGCCGCAGCCCACATCCAGCACGCAGCGCCCCTCGAGCGGCGCGATCTGGTCGATCCAGTCGAGCCGCAGCGGGTTGATCTGGTGCAGGGGCTTGAATTCACTCTCCGGATCCCACCAGCGGTGGGCCAGCTCGGAAAACTTGGCGAGTTCCGCCGGATCGGCATTCACGTTCTCGGTCATGGACGCATTCTCCTCTGAAAACCGCAGACGAAAAAAAGCCCCGTTGCCGGGGCTCTTTTCTGGTCACTGAGAAGTGGATCAGTTGGCGCGGGTGCCGACCACTTCGATTTCCACGCGGCGGTTCTTGGCGCGGCCTTCCTTGGTGCGGTTGTCCGCCACAGGCTGCTTCTTGCCCTTGCCTTCGGTGTACACGCGGCTCTTGTCGATGCCCTTGGAGACCAGGTAGGCCTTCACGGCTTCGGCGCGGCGCACGGACAGCTTCTGGTTGTACTCATCGGTACCGATGGAGTCGGTGTGACCCACGGCGATGATCACTTCCAGGTTGATGCCCTGCACCTTGGACACCAGGTCGTCCAGCTTGGCCTTGCCTTCGGGCTTCAGAACCGACTTGTCGAAGTCGAAGAACGCGTCGGCGGCGTAGGTCACCTTGCTGGCCGTGGCCGGAGCGGGTGCGGGAGCCGGGGCGGGGGCGGCCGCAGGAGCCGGGGCCGGGGCGGCGGCAGGAGCCGGAGCGGCCTTCACCAGAGCACCGTCGCAGCCTTCGGCTGCCGTGGCGGGCGTCCAGTTGGCGTCGCGCCAGCACAGCTCGTTCGTGCCGTTCTTCCAGACCAGCTCGCCCGTGCCGTTTTGCCAGTTGTCGATCACATTGCCGCCATCGGCCGCCTTCACTTGGGCACCAGCCGAGGTAGCAAGCACGGCAGAGGCCAACAACATCGCCACTTTGTTCAGTTTCTTCATGGTTCTCCTCTTGGGGATAAAGCCGCAGCCGCGCTGCGAAACATGGACGTCGTCAGTGACCATCACCAAAAACGTTGAAACGATTGTGCCATACGTAACAAGCGCGGGGCCTCCCGCAGGGGGGCCGAACCGTAGGACAAAAGCGCAATACCGGCAATATGTTGCGCTGCTGCGACAAGGCGAAGCCCCTAGAATGGCCGATTCCCGCTGCACCGCAGCCTGACCGTCCGTTGCCATGAACCAGTTCGCCAAAGAGACCCTGCCCATCAGCCTGGAAGAGGAGATGCGCCGCAGCTACCTCGACTACGCCATGAGCGTGATCGTCGGGCGCGCCCTGCCGGATGCGCGCGATGGCCTCAAGCCGGTGCACCGGCGCGTGCTCTACGCCATGCACGAGCTGAACAACGACTGGAACCGGCCGTACAAGAAGTCCGCGCGCATCGTGGGCGACGTGATCGGCAAGTACCACCCGCACGGCGACAGCGCAGTCTACGACACCATCGTGCGCATGGCGCAGGACTTCTCGCTGCGCCACATGCTGGTCGACGGCCAGGGCAACTTCGGCTCGGTCGATGGCGACAACGCCGCCGCGATGCGCTACACCGAGATCCGCCTCGCGAAGATCGCCCACGAGATGCTGGCCGACATCGACAAGGAGACGGTGGATTTCGGCCCCAACTACGACGGCAGCGAGAGCGAGCCGCTGGTGCTGCCGAGCCGCCTGCCCAACCTGCTGGTCAACGGCTCCGCGGGCATCGCCGTCGGCATGGCGACCAACATCCCGCCGCACAACCTCAACGAGGTGGTGGATGCCTGCCTGCACATGCTGCGCCACCCGGAAGCCACCATCGACGAGCTGATGGAGATCATCCCGGCGCCGGACTTTCCCACCGCCGGCATCATCTACGGCATCAATGGCGTCAAGGAAGGCTACCGCACCGGGCGCGGGCGCGTGGTGATGCGCGCCAAGGTGCATTTCGAGGACATCGACCGCGGCCAGCGCCAGGCGATCATCGTCGATGAGCTGCCCTACCAGGTCAACAAGAAGACGCTGCAAGAGCGCATGGCCGAGCTGGTGCACGAGAAGAAGCTCGAGGGCATCAGCCACATCCAGGACGAGTCCGACAAGTCGGGCATGCGGCTGGTGATCGAGTTGAAGCGCGGCGAGGTGCCCGAGGTCGTGCTGAACAACCTCTACAAGCAGACGCAGCTGCAGGACACCTTCGGCATGAACATGGTGGCGCTGGTCGATGGCCAGCCGCGCCTGTGCAACCTGAAGGACCTGATCGTCGTCTTCCTGCAGCATCGCCGCGAGGTGGTGACGCGACGCACGGTGTTCGAACTGCGCAAGGCGCGCGAGCGCGGCCACGTGCTGGAAGGCCTGGCGGTGGCGCTGGCCAACATCGACGAGTTCATCCGCATCATCCGCGAATCGCCCACGCCGCCCGTTGCCAAGGCCGAGCTGATGAGCCGCTCCTGGGACAGCCAGCTGGTGCGCGAGATGCTGACGCGCACGCGCGAGGGCGGCGACGTGGTGAACGCCGACGATTACCGGCCGGAAGGGCTGGAGCGTGAGTTCGGGATGCAGCAAGGCGGCCTGTACCGCCTGTCGGACACGCAGGCCCAGGAGATCCTGCAGATGCGCCTGCAGCGCCTCACCGGGTTGGAGCAGGACAAGATCGTCGGGGAATACAAGGACGTGATGGCGCACATCGACGATCTGCTGGACATCCTCGCGAGCCCGGGGCGCGTCTCGACCATCATCGCCGAGGAGCTCACGGCGCTGCGCACGGAATTCGGCCAGACGCGCCTTGGCGCGCGCCGCAGCACCATCGAGTACAGCGCGCAGGATCTGTCGACCGAAGACCTGATCACGCCCACCGACATGGTGGTGACGCTCAGCCACACGGGCTACATCAAGAGCCAGCCGCTGTCGGAGTACCGCGCGCAGCGCCGCGGCGGGCGCGGCAAGCAGGCGACGCAGACCAAGGAAGACGACTGGATCGACCAGCTGTTCATCGCCAACACGCACGACTGGATCCTGTGCTTCTCCAACCGCGGGCGGCTGTATTGGCTCAAAGTGTGGGAAGTGCCGGCCGGCTCGCGCGGCTCGCGCGGGCGGCCGATCGTCAACATGTTCCCGCTGCAGGACGGCGAGAAGATCAACGTGGTGCTGCCGCTCACCGGCGCCATGCGCCACTTCCCCGAGGACCACTACGTGTTCATGGCGACCAGCATGGGCACGGTGAAGAAGACGGCGCTGTCGGAATTCTCCAACCCGCGCAAGGTCGGCATCATCGCCGTGGGCCTGGACGAGGGCGACTACCTGATCGGCGCGGCGCTGACGGATGGCCAGCACGACGTGATGCTGTTCTCCGACGGCGGCAAGGCCGTGCGCTTCGACGAAAACGACGTGCGCCCCATGGGCCGCAACGCGCGTGGCGTCAAGGGCATGACGCTGGAAGAAGGCCAGAGCGTGATCGCCATGCTGGTGGCCGAGGACGAATCGCAAAGCGTGCTCACCGCCACCGAGAACGGTTTCGGCAAGCGCACGCCGATCGGCGAGTACACGCGCCACGGCCGCGGCACCAAGGGCATGATCGCCATCCAGCAGTCCGAACGCAACGGCCGCGTCGTCGCCGCCACGCTGGTGCGCCCCGACGACGAGATCATGCTGATCACCGACACCGGGGTGCTGGTGCGCACGCGCGTGTCGGAGATCCGCGAGCTCGGGCGCGCCACGCAAGGGGTGACGCTGATCGCGCTGGACGACGGTGCGCGCCTGTGCGGTCTGCAGCGCATCGTGGAAAACGACGCCCACGGCGCCGATTCCGCCGACGAGGCCGGACCTGCGGCCGACGAAGCCCAGGACTGAGAACGCCCCTCCCCCCAACCCTGCCCCCGCCCGCCGGGGGCGCCCGAAGCATTGCCAGAGCCATGAACCGCCCCTTCAATTTTTCCGCCGGCCCGGCCGCGATCCCCGAGGAAGTCCTGCGCCAGGCCGCCGCCGAGATGCTCGACTGGCACGGCAGCGGCATGGGTGTCATGGAGATGAGCCACCGCGGCAAGGAATTCATCGCCATCTACGAGCAGGCCGAGGCCGACCTGCGCGAGCTGCTGGCGGTGCCGCCGGAGTTCCGCATCCTGTTCATGCAGGGCGGCGGCGTGGCGGAAAACGCCATCGTGCCGATGAACCTCTCGCGCGCCGCCACCGTGGACTTCGTCGTCACCGGCGCGTGGAGCCAGAAGTCGCGCAAGGAGGCGCTGAAATACGCCGCCGAGGTCCACACCGCGGCCTCGGGCGAGGACAGCCACTTCACCAGCATCCCCGACCCGGCCAGCTGGCAGCTCAGCCGCGGCGCCAGCTACGTGCACCTGTGCAGCAACGAGACCATCCACGGCGTCGAATTCCACGAGCTGCCGGACCTGCGCGCGCTCGGCAGCGACGCGCCGCTGGTGGTGGATTTCTCCTCGAACGTCGCCTCGCGCCCGGTGGACTGGTCGCGCGTCGGCCTGGCTTTCGGCGGCGCGCAGAAGAACCTGGGCCCGGCCGGCCTCACGCTGGTGGTGGTGCGCGAGGACCTGCTCGGCCACGCGCTGCCGATCTGCCCCAGCGCCTTCGATTACGCCATCGTCGCGGAGCACCGCTCCATGTACAACACGCCCCCGACCTGGGGGATCTACATCGCCGGCCTTACCTTCCAGTGGCTGCTGCGCCAGCGCGAGGGCGAGGCCACCGGCATCGCTGCCATGGAGCGGCGCAACATCGCCAAGGCCGAGCGCCTGTACGGCTACATCGACCAGTCGCAGTTCTACGTGAACCAGGTGGCGCCGCACTGCCGCTCGCGCATGAACATCCCCTTCCTGCTGCGCGACGAGGCGCGCAACGACGCCTTCCTGGCCGGGGCGCGCGAGCGCGGGCTGTTGCAGCTCAAGGGCCACAAGTCCGTGGGCGGGATGCGCGCCAGCCTCTACAACGCCATGCCGATGGAGGGCGTCGAGGCGCTGATTGCCTACATGCGAGAATTCGAGCAGCACCACGCCTGAGAGCGTGGCGCCCGGCCCCCGGCGCGCCCGCACAACAACGACAAGGGCCCCGAAGCCCCTTCTCCTGCCCCGATGAACACGCCCCACGCCTCTCCCGACCTTGCCGAGCTGCGCACGCAGATCGATCGGCTGGACCAGCAACTGCTGCAACTGCTCAACGAGCGCGCCCGGGTGGCCGAGCAGGTGGGCGAAGTCAAGAAGCGCGAGGGTTCGCCCTTCTTCCGCCCGGACCGCGTGGCCCAGGTGATCGAGAAGATCACGCGCGCCAACCCCGGCCCGCTCAAGGGGGCGCACGTGGCCGCCATCTGGCGCGAGATCATGTCGGCCTGCCTGGCGCTGGAATCGCCGCAGCGTGTGGCGGTGCTGGGGCCGGAAGGGACCTTCTGCGAGCAGGCGGCGATCGAGTACTTCGGCGGCGCGGCCGACCTGATGTACTGCAACAGCTTCGACGAGGTGTTCCACGCCACCGCGGCCGGCAGCGCGCAGTACGGCGTGGTGGGCGTGGAAAATTCCAACGAGGGCGTGGTCACGCGCTCGCTCGACATGTTCCTGCACACGCCTTGCCAGGTGGTGGGCGAGGTCAGCCTGCTGGTGCGCCACAACCTGCTGCGCCTGGAGCCCTCGGCCGAGGAGATCGAGGCCGTGCTGGCGCACCCGCAGGCGCTGGCGCAATGCCACGCCTGGCTGGCCAAGCACCTGCCGCACGCCGAGCGCCGGCCGGTGTCGAGCAATGCCGAAGGCGCCCGCCTGGCCGCCACGAATCCTGCCTGGGCAAGCATCGCCAGCGAGCGCGCCGCGCAGCAATACGGACTGCACGTGGTCGCCCGCGCCATCCAGGACGACGCCTACAACCGCACGCGCTTTGCCGTCATCTGCCTGCCGCACACCCTGGCCACCCCGGCGCCCACGGGCAAGGACTGCACCAGCCTGATCATCTCCGTGCCCAACCGCCCGGGGGCGGTGCACGACCTGCTGGTGCCCCTGAAGAAGCATGGCGTGTCGATGACGCGCTTCGAATCGCGCCCGGCGCGCACCGGGCAGTGGGAATATTATTTCTACATCGACATCGAGGGCCACCCCGCCGAGGAGAACGTCGCGGCGGCCCTGGCCGAGCTGCAGCAGCTGTGCGCCTTCTACAAGGTGCTGGGCACCTATCCCGTGGCCTCCTGAGAGCCGGGGCGCATTCCCATGTTCGAGCAACTCGGATTGATCGGCTGCGGCCTGATGGGCGGCTCCTTTGCGCTGGCATGCAAGCGCGCCGGGCTGGTGCGCCGCGTGGTGGGCTACAGCAAGTCGCCCTCCACCACGGTGCGCGCACGCCAGCTGGGCGTGATCGACGTGGAGGCGCCTTCGGCCCTGCTGGCGGTGGCCGGTGCCGACCTGGTGCTGGTGGCCGTGCCGGTGGCGGCGACCGGGGCCACGCTCAAGGCCATCCGGCACCTCGTGACCCCCCACATGCTGGTCATGGACGTCGGCTCGACCAAGCACGACGTGGTGCGCGCGGCGCGCCAGGCGCTGCGCGACCAGTTCGGCAGCTTCGTGCCGGCGCACCCCATCGCCGGGCGCGAGGTCGCGGGGGTGGAGCACGCCGACGCGCAGCTCTACCAGGGCGCGCAGGTCATCCTCACGCCCACCGAGCACACCCGCACGGCGCAGCTGCGCCAGGCGCAGGAGCTGTGGACGGCGCTGGGCTGCCGCGTGCAGAGCATGGCACCGGAAGTGCACGACGCCGCCTTCGCAGCGGTCAGCCACCTGCCCCACCTGCTGGCCTTCGCCCTGATGGGCAGCATCAACGGCCAGCCCCAGGCCGACGCCCTGCTGTCGGTGGCCGGGCCGGGCTTTCGGGATTTCACGCGCATCGCGGCGGCCGACCCCCAGCTGTGGCGCGACGTGCTGCGCGCCAACCGCGATGAGGTGCTCGCCCAATCCCGCCTCTTCAAGGAAGCGCTGGCGGCGCTGGAGGACGCCATGCAGGCCGACAGCGACCAGCCCCTGGAAGACCTGATCACCCTCGCCAGCGCCACGCGCGCGCACTGGCGCATGGGCCGCGCGCGCGGCACCGAGGACCCCTGATGTTTGCAACTGCCTTCCTGGACCTGCCGCCGCTCGCCAGCGCCGGTGGCAGCGTCGCCCTGCCCGGCTCCAAGAGCATCTCCAACCGCGTGCTGCTGCTGGCGGCGCTGAGCGAGGGCACGACCGAGGTGCACGAGCTGCTGGCCTCGGACGACACGCGCGTGATGCTCGATGCGCTGCGCGCCATCGGCTGCGGCGTCGAGGAACTGCCCGGCGACCAAGTGCGCATCACGGGCCTGGGGGCGAAGGCGCCACGCTCGCCCGCGAGGCTGTTCCTCGGCAATGCCGGCACCGCCATGCGCCCGCTGGCCGCCGCGCTGGCGCTGCTCGGGGGGGAGTTCGAACTCTCCGGCATCCCGCGCATGCACGAGCGGCCCATCGGCGACCTGGTGGACGCGCTGCGCCAGCTCGGCTGCCGCATCGACTACCTCGGCAACGAGGGCTTCCCGCCACTGCGCATCGCGCACGCGAACGGCCTGCCACCGCTGCAGCTGGACGGGCCGATCCGCGTGCGCGGCGACGTGTCGAGCCAGTTCCTGACGGCGCTGCTGATGGCGCTTCCCCTGGTGGCGCGCGAGCGCGCCGTCACCGTCGAGGTCGTGGGCGAGCTGATCTCGCGGCCCTACATCCACATCACGCTCGAATTGCTGGCGCGCTTTGGCATCGGCGTTGAGCGGGGCGAGGACTGGCAGCGCTTCACCATCCCTGCCGGCAGCCGCTAC
>NZ_ALEE01000200.1 GCF_000282995.1 Melaminivora alkalimesophila | reverse complement strand
CCGGCAGCCGCTACCGCTCGCCGGGCAGCATCCACGTGGAAGCCGACGCCTCGTCGGCCAGCTACTTCATCGCCCTCGGGGCGCTCACCACCCCGGCCGAGGGCCAGGGGCCGCTGCGCATCCTCGGCGTCGGGCTGGACTCGATCCAGGGCGACATCCGCTTCATCGAGGCGGCCCAAGCGATGGGCGCGCGCGTGCAGGGCGGCCCCCACTGGCTGCAGGTGGAGCGCGGCCGCTGGCCGCTCCAGGCCATCGACCTCGACTGCAACCACATTCCGGACGCCGCCATGACGCTGGCCGTGATGGCGCTCTACGCCGACGGGCCGACCACGCTGCGCAACATCGCCAGCTGGCGCGTCAAGGAGACCGACCGCATCGCCGCCATGGCCTGCGAGCTGCGCAAGCTCGGCGCCCGCGTAGAGGAAGGTCCCGACTGGCTGCGCGTCTGGCCGCTGCCCGCGGCAGCCGACTGGCGTGCCGCCCGCATCCACACCTACGACGACCACCGCGTCGCCATGTGCTTCTCGCTGGCGGCCTTCAATCCGGCCGCGCTGCCGGTGCGCATCGAGGACCCGCGCTGTGTCGCCAAGACTTTTCCGGACTACTTCGAAGCGCTGTTCAGCGTGGCCCGCGCGCGGCCCGGGCGCCTGCCGGTGATCTGCATCGACGGCCCGACGGCTTCCGGCAAGGGCACGGTCGCAGCGGCCGTGGCGCAGCGCCTGGGCTACCACTATCTGGACTCGGGTGCGCTGTACCGCGCCACCGCCCTGGCCGCGGTGCACGCCGGCATCGCCATCGACCCTCGCGAGGAAGAACGCCTGGCGGCCCTGGCGCGCAGCCTGCTGCTGCGCTTCGAGGACGGCCGCATCTGGCTGGGCGCGCAGGACGTGAGCGATGCCATTCGCACCGAGGAAGTGGGCATGGCCGCCTCGCGCGTGTCGGCCCTACCCGCGGTGCGCGCGGCGCTGCTGGCGCTGCAGCACGGCTTTCGCCGCCTGCCTGGTCTGGTGACCGATGGCCGCGACATGGGCACGGTGGTCTTTCCCGACGCGCAGCTCAAGGTTTTCCTCACCGCGAGCGCCGCCGTGCGCGCCGAGCGGCGCCACAAGCAATTGATGGCAAAGGGTATTTCCACTACAATAGCCGACCTTCGCGCAGAGCTTGATGCGCGCGACGCGCGGGATGCGAGCCGCAGCGTTGCGCCTCTTGCGCCTGCCGAAGACGCCCTGGTGCTTGACAACTCCTCCTACACGATCGACGAGGCCGTGGATCAGGTGGTTGCCTGGTGGCAGGCGCGCCAGCCGTTTTGAGCCTGCGGGCCGGGGCGGCTGGCCAGTCCGACCCGCAGCAGGTCGCGCCGGCGCCCCTGGCCCGGCGGCGCGTGCGGATCCTTGCAACTTCAACCCCCGCGGCGCGATGCCGCATCACCTCCGCAGCCAGTCCTAGAAACGTCGGCAATGGTGCCGCCGGAAACCTGTCTGCGGACAAGGAAACCCATGTCTGAATCTTTTGCCGCCCTGTTCGAAGAGTCGCTGCAACGCACGGAAATGCGCCCGGGCGAGGTCATCACCGCCGAGGTCGTGCGTGTCGAGCACAACTTCGTGGTCGTGAACGCCGGCCTGAAGTCCGAAGCCTACGTGCCGATCGACGAGTTCAAGAACGACCAGGGCGAGATCGAAGTCCAGGAAGGCGACTTCGTTTCGGTGGCCATCGGCTCGATCGAGAACGGCTACGGCGACACCATCCTCTCGCGCGACACCGCCAAGCGCCTGGCCTCGTGGCTGGCGCTGGAGCAGGCGCTCGAGTCCGGTGAATTTGTCACCGGCACCACCTCCGGCCGCGTCAAGGGCGGCCTCACCGTGCTGGTCAACGGCATCCGCGCCTTCCTGCCCGGCTCGCTGATCGACACCCGCCCGGTCAAGGACCTCACTCCGTACGAAAACAAGACGATGGAGTTCAAGGTCATCAAGCTCGACCGCAAGCGCAACAACGTGGTGCTGTCGCGCCGCGCCGTGGTCGAAGCCTCCATGGGCGAGGAGCGCGCCAAGCTGCTCGAGACGCTCAAGGAAGGCGCCATCGTGCAGGGCGTGGTCAAGAACATCACCGAATACGGCGCCTTCGTGGACCTGGGTGGCATCGACGGCCTGCTGCACATCACGGACATGGCCTGGCGCCGTGTGCGCCACCCCTCCGAGGTGGTGCATGCCGGCCAGGAAATCACGGCCAAGATCCTCAAATTCGACACCGAGAAGCAGCGCGTCTCGCTGGGCCTCAAGCAGCTGGGCGACGACCCCTGGCTGGGCGTGTCGCGCCGCTATCCTTCGGGCACGCGCCTGTTCGGCAAGGTCACGAACATCGCCGACTACGGCGCCTTCGTGGAACTCGAGCCGGGCATCGAGGGCCTGGTGCACGTCTCCGAGATGGACTGGACCAACAAGAACGTCGCGCCCAACAAGCTGGTCAGCCTGGGTGACGAGGTCGAGGTCATGGTGCTCGACATCGACGAGGACAAGCGCCGCATCAGCCTGGGCATGAAACAGTGCAAGCCCAACCCCTGGCAGGAGTTCGCCCAGAACACCAAGCGCGGCGACCGCGTCACGGGCCCGATCAAGTCGATCACCGACTTCGGCGTGTTCGTGGGCCTGGCTGCCGGCATCGACGGCCTGGTGCACCTGTCCGACCTGTCCTGGAACGAGCCCGGTGAAGCCGCCGTGCGCAACTACAAGAAGGGCCAGGAAGTCGAGGCCATCGTGCTGGCCGTGGACGTGGACCGCGAGCGCATCTCGCTGGGCATCAAACAGCTCGACCAGGACCCCTTCACGACCTTCGTGACGGTGAACGACAAGGGCCAGACGGTGACCGGCACGGTCAAGTCCGTGGACGCCCGCGGCGCCGAGATCGACCTGGGCCAGGACATCGTCGGCTACCTGCGCGCCTCGGAAATCTCCCGCGACCGCGTGGAAGATGCCCGCAACGTGCTCAAGGAAGGCGACGAGGTCACGGCCGTGGTGGTCAACGTGGACCGCAAGAGCCGCAACATCCAGCTGTCCATCAAGGCCAAGGACCAGGCCGACCAGCACGAGGCCATGGCCCACCTGTCGGCCCAGTCCTCGCGCGAGAACGCCGGCACCACCAGCCTGGGCGCCCTGCTGCGCGCCAAGCTGGACGGCTCGGACAAGTAAGCCGGTCCCGCGGACGTTCCTGCCCGCACCGCGGCCCGTCGCCTCCTCCGGGGGTGTGGCGGGCCGCAAGACACACACAACGGGCGTCCATGGCGCCCGTTGTGTTTTTCTTCCCCCCTTCCTTGCCGGACCCTGCGCACGCCATGACCCGATCCGACCTCGTCGAGGAACTCGCCGCACGCTTTGCCCAGTTCACGCAGCGCGACGCCGAGTACGCCGTCAAGACCATTCTGGATGCCATGGGCGATGCCCTGGTGCGCGGCCACCGCATCGAGATCCGCGGCTTCGGCAGCTTCTCCGTGACCCGCCGCCCGCCGCGCCTGGGCCGCAACCCGCGCACCGGCGAGGCGGTGCAGATCCCCGAGAAGCGCGTGCCCCACTTCAAGCCGGGCAAGGCGCTGCGCGAGGCCGTGGACCAGCGCCACCCCGTTGCATGACGCCCCGCCCCTAAAATGGTCCCGTTCACCTGGGACCGCGCATGAAATACCTGTGGTGGCTGCTCAAGGCAGCCATTTTCTTCACCCTCTTCGCCTTCGCGCTGAACAACCAGCACAGCGCCACCGTGCATTTCTTCTTCGGCACGGCCTGGACGGCGCCGCTGGTGCTGGTGGTGCTGGCCGCCTTCGCCCTCGGCGTGGTGGTGGGCGTGCTCGGCATGGTGCCGCGCTGGTGGCACCACCGCAGCCATGCGCGGCGCGCGCCGCTGGCCGCCATCGCCCCGGCTGCCGCCGCCTCGCCAACCCCGTCCGAGGCGGAAGCCGACGCGATGCTGCCCCCGCCCATCCATGGAATTTGACCCGAGCTGGATCGTCCTGGGGCTGCCGCTGGCGTTCGCGCTCGGCTGGTTTGCCTCGCGACTGGACCTGCGCCAGTTGCGCGAGGACAGCCGCCGCGCCCCCAAGGCCTACTTCAAGGGCCTGAACTACCTGCTCAACGAGCAACAGGACCAGGCCATCGATGCCTTCATCGAGGCCGTTCAGAACGACCCGGACACGACCGAGCTGCACTTTGCGCTGGGCAACCTGTTTCGCCGCCGCGGCGAATACAACCGGGCCGTGCGGGTGCACGAGCACTTGCTGTCGCGCGGCGACCTGGGGCGCGCCGACCGCGAGCGCGCGCAACACGCGCTGGCGCTCGATTTCCTGAAGGCGGGCCTGCTCGATCGGGCCGAGGACGCGCTGCGGCGGCTGGAGCGCACGCCCTTTGAAGGCCAGGCGCGCATGGCGCTGCTGGCCATCTACGAGCGCTCGCGCGACTGGCCGCAGGCCAGCGAGATTGCCCGCCGGATGCAGGCGGCCGGCCAGGGCGACTTCAGCACCCGCCAGGCCCACTACCTGTGCGAGCAGGCACTGGCGCACGCCGCACGTGGCGAGCTGGAGCCGGCACGGGAACTGCTGCGCGAGGCGGTCGCGACGGCGCCGCAGGCGGCACGCGCGCGCATCGAGCTGGCGCGGCTGGCGCAGCGCACCGGCGATGCGGCGACTGCCTGCCGCGAGCTCGAGGATCTGGCGGCGGTCGCCCCGGCGGCG
>NZ_ALEE01000199.1 GCF_000282995.1 Melaminivora alkalimesophila | reverse complement strand
CAGCCGCCGCGGCAGCAGGGCGGCAGTGGTGGCTGCGCCACCTGGAGCGCGAGCCGTCGCTGGTAGCTGCCACCCGCTGGCTGGAGGCCGAACCCCTCGGGGGCGAGCCGGCGCGCACGCGCGTGCTGCAGGCGCTGGAGCGCGCCAGCAAGCCGCTGACGCGCTACCGCTGCGCCGCCTGCGGCTTCGAGGCGCGCCAGCATTTCTGGCAGTGTCCGGGCTGCCAGAGCTGGGACAGCTACCCAGCCCGCCGCGTGGAAGAATTGTGAAATTCGCCGCGCTGCGCCGGACCCCGGCCCAAGGCCCCTGGAGCGCTCGGCTTTTCATAGCACGCGCGGTCGTCGCCGGCCCTTAAAATGGCCGGCCGATGTCCCTGGTCTACCTGATCCTGCTGCCCTTCGTGGGCAGTCTGCTGGCAGCCGTCCTGCCGTCCAATGCACGCAATACCGAGTCCACGCTGGCTGGCGTGATCGCGCTGTATTGCACCGTGCAGACGGCGCTTGCCTTCCCGCAGGTGGAGCACGGGGGCGTGCTGCGCGAGCAGATCGACTGGCTGCCCTCGCTCGGCCTGCAGCTGAGCCTGCGCATGGACGGCCTCGCCTGGATGTTCTGCATGCTGGTCTTCGGCATCGGCTCGCTGGTGGTGCTGTACGCGCGCTACTACATGTCGCCGGCCGACCCGGTGCCGCGCTTCTTCTCCTTCTTTCTGGCCTTCATGGGCGCGATGGCCGGTGTCGTGCTGTCGGGCAACCTGATCGTGCTGGTGTTCTTCTGGGAGCTGACCAGCCTGTTTTCCTTCCTGTTGATCGGCTACTGGCACCACCGGCAGGATGCGCGGCGCGGCGCGCGCATGGCGCTCACGGTGACCGCGACGGGCGGGCTGTGCCTGCTGGCGGGCGTGCTGGTGCTGGGCCACATCGTCGGCAGTTACGAGCTGGACCATGTGCTGGTGGCGGGCGAGCTGGTGCGCGGCGACCCGCTGTACCTCACAGTGCTGGTGCTGGTGCTGCTGGGCGCCTTCACCAAGAGCGCGCAGTTTCCCTTCCAGTTCTGGCTGCCGCACGCCATGGCCGCGCCCACGCCGGTCTCCGCCTACCTGCACTCGGCGACCATGGTCAAGGCCGGGGTGTTCCTGCTGGCGCGGCTGTGGCCGGTATTGGGCGATACGGGGCCGTGGTTCTGGCTGGTCGGCGGCGTGGGCGCGTGCACGCTGCTGGTGGGCGGCTACGCCGCGATGTTCCAGAACGACCTGAAGGGGCTGCTGGCGTATTCGACCATCTCGCACCTGGGCCTGATCACGCTGCTGCTGGGCCTGAACAGCCCGCTTGCTCCCGTGGCGGCGGTCTTTCACATCATGAACCATGCGACCTTCAAGGCCTCGCTGTTCATGGCCGCGGGCATCGTGGACCACGAGAGCGGCACGCGCGACATCCGGCGCCTGTCGGGCCTGCGGCGGATGATGCCGATCACCGCGACGCTGGCCACCGTGGCAAGCGCGGCCATGGCCGGCGTGCCGCTGCTGAATGGCTTTCTGTCCAAGGAAATGTTCTTCGCCGAGACGGTGTACCTGAACGCCTCGCCGCGGGTGGCCATCGCCCTGCCCGTGGCGGCGACCATCGGCGGCATGTTCAGCGTCGCGTACTCGCTGCGCTTCGTGCTGGACGTGTTCGGCGGCCCGCCGGCGACCGACCTGCCGCACGAGCCGCACGAGCCGCCGCACTGGATGCGGGTGCCGGTGGAGCTGCTGGTGCTGATCTGCCTGGTTGTGGGGATTTTCCCGGCCTGGGCCGTGGGGCGCTACCTGGATGCGGCGGCGCTGCCGGTGGTGGGCGGCACGCTGCCGCATTTCAGCCTGGCGGTGTGGCACGGGCCGAACGCGCCACTGGTCATGAGCCTGCTGGCGCTCGCCGGCGGCACGCTGCTGTACCTGATGCTGCGCGCGCAGCGCACCGGCGCCCGGGCCGACGCCCCGCCGCCGCTGCTGCCGCGGGTGTCGGGCAAGGAGCGCTTCGAGGAGGCGCTGGCGCTGCTGACGGCGGGCGCGCGGGCGCTGCTGCGCTGGACTTCGACGACGCGCCTGCAGTGGCAGATGCTGTGGGTGGTGCTGGCCACGCTGGCGGCCGGGGTCGCACCGATCCTGTGGTCGGACAGCCTGCGCGACGGCGGGCGCACCCAGCT
>NZ_ALEE01000198.1 GCF_000282995.1 Melaminivora alkalimesophila | reverse complement strand
GGGCGCACCCAGCTGCCGCTGTCGCCGGCCTTCGCGCTGCTGTGGGTCATCGGCGGACTGTGTGCGCTGGCCGCCGCCTGGCAGGCGAAGTTCCACCGGCTGGCGGCGCTGATCTTCATGGGGGGCGCGGGCCTGTGCGTGTGCGTCACCTTCCTGTGGCTGTCGGCGCCCGACCTGGCGCTCACGCAGCTGGCGGTGGAGGTCGTGACCACGGTGCTGTTCCTGCTCGGCCTGCGCTGGCTGCCGCGGCGCGACCAAAGTCTGCCGGCCAGCGATCCGAGCGCGCTGCGCGCCCAGGCGCGGCGCCTGCGCGACCTGCTGATCGCCTGCGCAGCCGGGGCCGGGATGGCGTTGCTCGCCTACGCCGTGATGAGCCGCCCGTTCTCCGACAGCACCTCCACCTTCTTTCTGGAGCGCGCCCTGAGCCAGGGCGGCGGCAGCAACGTGGTGAACGTCATGCTGGTGGACTTCCGCGGCTTCGACACCTTCGGCGAGATCGTCGTCCTGGGCATCGTGGCGCTGACGGTGTATGCGCTGCTGCGGCGCTTCCGCCCGGCCGGCGAGGCGATGGACCTGCCGGAGCAGCAGCGCTACCTGCCGGCCGACCTGCACACCGACCTGCACACCGACCTGCTCAACCCGCGCCACGCCACCGACACCGCCATCGGCTACCTGATGGTGCCGGCCGTGCTGGTGCGCCTGCTGCTGCCGTTCACGGCGTTGGTGGCTTTCTACCTGTTCCTGCGTGGCCACAACCAGCCGGGCGGGGGCTTCGTTGCCGGCCTGGTGTTCGCCGTTGGGCTGGTGTTGCAGTACATCGTCTCCGGCACGTCCTGGGTGGAGGCCCACATGCACATCCTTCCCCGGCGCTGGATCGCCACGGGGCTGTTGCTCGCTCTTGGCACGGGTCTGGGCGCACTGGCCTTCGGCTATCCCTTCCTGACCAGCCACATGGCGGTGCTGTCGCTGCCGCTGCTCGGCGAGCTGCACCTGGCGAGCGCGACCTTCTTCGATGCCGGCGTGTTCGCGCTGGTGGTCGGCGCCACGCTGCTGATCCTCACGGCGATCGCCCACCAGTCGGTGCGCAGCCACCGCTGGCATGCGCGCATGCTGGAAGAAGAGCAGCTGGCGCTGGCCGCCGTGGTGAGCTACGCCGACGACGAGGCTCCGCCGGGGCTGCACGCGGGAGCGCTGCGCTGATGGAGGCCGTCCTCGCACTCGCCATCGGCGCGCTTACCGGCTCGGGCGTGTGGCTGCTGCTGCGCCCGCGCACCTTCCAGGTGATCATGGGCCTGTCGCTGCTGTCCTATGCCGTCAACCTGTTCATCTTCAGCATGGGACGCCTGGGCCTGGCCGTGGGCCAGGAGCCGGTCATCCAGCCGGGGCAACCGATGGACCTGGCGCACTACTCCGACCCGCTGCCGCAGGCGCTGGTGCTCACGGCCATCGTGATCGGCTTTGCCATGACTGCCCTGTTCCTGGTGGTGCTGCTGGCCTCGCGTGGCGTGAGCGGCACCGACCACGTGGACGGCGCGGACGCGCACGACCGGCAGGAGATGCCGTGAGCGCGTTCCTGAGCGAACTGGCGGCACGCAGCATGCCGCACCTGATGCTGGTGCCCATCGGGCTGCCGCTGTTCACGGCGGCGCTCACGCTGTTCCTGCGCGAGGAGAGCCAGCGGCTGAAACTCGTGCTGAACATCGCCTCCACCACTTTTGCCCTGCTCGCGGCCGTGGCGCTGCTGCACTGGGTACAGCAGCCGGGCACGGCCTCGGGCATGGGCGTGTACCTGCAGGGCAACTGGACGGCGCCTTTTGGCATCGTGCTGGTGCTCGACCGGCTCTCGGCCCTGATGCTGGTGCTGGCACTGGTGCTGGCGCTGTGCTGCGCCGTGTTCGCGGGCACGCGCTGGCACCGCGCCGGAGTGCATTTCCACGCGCTCTTTCAGCTGCAGCTCATGGGCCTGGCGGGCGCGTTCCTGACGGGCGACCTGTTCAACCTGTTCGTGTTCTTCGAGATCATGCTGGCCGCCTCGTACGGGCTGCTGCTGCACGGCTCGGGCCGGGCGCGCGTGCAGTCGGGCCTGCACTACATCGCCATCAACCTGGCGGCGTCCTCGCTGTTCCTGATCGGCGCAGCGATGCTCTACGGCATCACCGGCACGCTGAACATGGCCGACCTGGCACGCCACGTTCCCGCCATGGCAGCGACCGACCGCGGGCTGCTGCACGCGGCCGCCGCCATCCTCGCCACGGCCTTTCTGATCAAGGCCGCCGTGTGGCCGCTGAACTTCTGGCTGGTGCCGGCCTACAGCGCCGCCACGGCCCCGGTGGGCGCGCTGTTTGCCGTCATGACCAAGGTGGGCGTCTACACCCTGCTGCGCTTGTGGACGCTGATGTTCGGCAGCGAGGCGGGCGATTCGGCCCTGTTCGGCGGCGCTTGGCTGGTGGCGGCCGGGATGCTGACCATGGCCTTCGGCGGCATCGGGATGCTCGCCTCCCAGCGCCTGGGCCACCTGGCGGGTTTTGCCGCCGTGCTGTCCTCCGGCACGGTGCTCGCGGCCGCCGGCCTGGGCCAGAACCAGCTCACTGCGGCGATGCTGTATTACCTACCGGGTTCGACCCTGGCGATCGGCGCGTTGTTCCTGCTGTCCGACCTGATCGAGCGCTGGCGCACGGACGGCACGGCCCTGCGCGGCCACGACGGCAACGAGGCGCCCTTCCTCACGCCCGAGCTGGTACCCACGCCCGGCCTGAACCTGGACGACGAGGAGCAGGTGCTGGTAGGCCGCGCCATCCCCGCCGCGGCGGCGCTGCTCGGGCTGGCCTACCTGGTGTGCACGCTGGTGATCGCCGGCATGCCGCCGCTGTCGGGCTTCGTCGGGAAGTTCGCCATGCTCACGGCCCTGCTCAACCCGCTCGGGCTGGGCTCCTCCTCGGGCATGCAGCCCGGTGCGGCCGGCTGGCTGCTGCTCGCCTTGCTGATCGGCACCGGCCTGCTGTCGCTGATCGCGCTCACGCGCACCGGCATGCGCCATTTCTGGGCCGCGCCCGACCGCCACGCGCCGCGCCTGCACGTGCTGGAGGGGCTG
>NZ_ALEE01000197.1 GCF_000282995.1 Melaminivora alkalimesophila | reverse complement strand
GGAGGGGCTGCCGGTGGCGGCGCTGCTGGCGGCCTGCGTGGCGCTGACGGTGCACGCCGACGCCGTGATGCGCTACACCCAGGCCACGGCCAACAGCCTGTACGCCCCGCAGGGCTACGTGCGCGCCGTTCTGCAGGCGCGCCACTTGCCCGGGCCGGTCACGCCGGCCGGCAGCCAGGGCGCGTCCGTGCTGGGCGGGGAGGCAGCGCCATGAGGAAACGGCTGCTGCCGGCGCCGCTGGTCTCGCTCGGGCTGTTCCTGGTGTGGCTGATGCTGAACCATTCGGTCAGCCCGGGGCACCTGGTGCTCGCCCTGGTGCTGGCGGTGGCGCTGCCGCTGCTGTTTCGCAGCCTGCGGCCGCAGGCGGTGCGCGTGCGCCACCCGCTCACGGTGCTGCGCCTGTGCTTCACCGTGATGGTGGACACCACGGAATCGAACATCGGCGTGCTGCGCGCGCTGCTGCGCCCCGGGCCCGGGCGCCATCCCGCCGATTTCGTGACCATCCCGCTGGAGCTGCGCGACCCGAACGGCCTGGCGGTGCTGGCGATGATCGTGTGCATCACGCCCGGCACCTCCTGGGCCGAGCTGTCGCTGGACCGCTCGCTGCTGATGTTGCACGTGCTGGAGGTGGAAGACGCCGAGGCGATCGTGCGCCACGTCAAGACGCGCTATGAGCGCCCGCTGATGGAGATCTTCGAATCATGACCACGAGCCCCGTGCTGGCCTGGGCCCTGCCGGCCGCGCTGCTGCTGCTGGCGCTTGCCATGGTGCTGTGCCTGGTGCGCGTCGCCTGGGGGCCACACGCGCAGGACCGCGTGCTGGCGCTGGATTGCATGTACCTCAACGGCATGCTGTTCATGCTGGTGCTGGGCATCCAGTACAGCAGCACCAACTATTTCGAGGCCGCCATGCTGATCGCCCTGCTGGGCTTCGTCAGCTCCACGGCGCTGGCCAAGTTCCTGCTGCGCGGCGAGGTGATCGAATGAGCCCCGACGCGCTGCCCCTGTGGCTGGACATCACGGTCTCGGCGCTGGTGCTGGCCGGGGCTTTCATCGCCTTCATGGGCTCCTTCGGGTTGCTGCGGCTGAAGACCTATTTCGAGCGCGTGCACTCGCCCTCGATCATCGCCACGCTGGCCTGCTGGTGCATCATGCACGCCACGCTGATCTACTTCTCGGCCATCGACGACCTGGCGCTGCACTCCCTGCTGATCGCGCTGTTCGTGGCCGTAACGGTGCCCGTGACCACCATCTTCCTGATGCGGGCGGCGCTGTTTCGCGCGCGCCGCCTGGGCGAGCCGGTGCCGCCCAGCCTGAGCCGGACGGTGCGCGCCAGCCCGCTGGACGACGCCCCGTCCTGAGGAGGCCCTCCCGTGCCCGCCAGCGAACCGCCCGTCCGCGCCTGCCCGCCTGCCACTGCCGAAGGCGGCCGCGTCCTGCTGGAGCGCCGCTTCGAGCGCACGCTCTCGCTGTGGCTGGAGCGTTTCTCAGCACCCCGGTGGCGCGGCTGCCACCTGGAGGGCTGGCTGTTCGAGGGCCCCGCCGAGCGACGCGCCGCCGAGCAGCAACTGGCGGCACTGGGCGTTCACGCGCGGCTGCACAGCGCCTACAAGCCGCTGGTGCACCATTTCGTGGACGCCGGCGTGCAGCCCGGCGAACTCGTGGCGGCGCGCGTGCACTACCCCGTCCCCGAGAGCGGGCCGGCGCGGCGCTTTGCGCTGGAAGCCTACCCGCTGGGCGAGCTGCTGCCCGCAGGGAAACTAGAGCTGCTGCCGCGCACCGATGGTGCGACCTGCTACACCGTGGAGCTCGAATGGCGCGACGGGCAGCGCACCGTCGAGCAGGTGGAGGCCCCGAATCGCCGGCACCTCGACACCGTCGGCCAGCCGGCGCTGTCGCCCACGGGCTGGTTGCGCGTGGGGACGGCCGCGGGGCGAGGCGACCTGATCGACACCGCTGTCACCACGGAATACGAGGCGCTCTACGCCTGCGCCATGCAGGCCATCGTGGACCATCCCTGGGGCCACGATGAGCCGTATTTCGAGCGCCTGGACATCCGCGCCGAGCTGCCCGGCTGCGAGCACGGCCTGGCCTGGAGCGAAGAACGCCCCAGCACGCTGGAGGCGATGCACGAGGAACTGTATTTCTCGGCCCTGGAATTTTTCCAGCGCCACAGCGGTCGCCCGCCGGGCGACCGGCGCCTGCAGCCCGGGCAGATCGTGCCCGACGTGCGCGCCTGCGGTGGCGCACCGCGCCTGCGGATCGCGCTGCAGCCATTCCCACCTTTCGAGGCAGGCAGCCGCGGGGCGCCTGCGCACGTGCCGTCCGGGCTGGCGCAACTGGGGGCCGCTCCTCCGGCGCAGCTGGTCGAGGCATTCATGCAGCAAGGCGCCGGAGAACATTTCTCGGCGCCCACCCCCCAGGGCCGGACGGTGCTCGGTCGCTACCGCCGCGGCGCGC
>NZ_ALEE01000196.1 GCF_000282995.1 Melaminivora alkalimesophila | reverse complement strand
ACCGCCGCGGCGCGCAGCGGCCGGTCTTCCTGAGCGCCGGCCAGCATGCCAACGAAACCTCCGGCATCGTCGGCGTGCTGCGCGCCGCGCAGGCGCTGGACACGCAACCCGGGGCGCACTTTGCGCTGGTCGCACTGGAAAACCCGGACGGCTACGCCCTGCAGCGCGAGCTGTGCGCCCACCACCCGGGCCACATGCACCACGCGGCCCGCTACACGGCGCTGGGCGACGATGTCGAATACCGCGAGCGCGCGCCGCTGTGGGAACGCACGGCGCGCGAGACGGCGCTGCGCCTGTCGGGCGCACAGCTGCACGTGAACCTGCACGGCTACCCCGCGCACGAATGGACGCGCCCGCTGTCGGGTTACGTGCCGCGCGGCTTCGAGCAATGGATGTTGCCCAAGGGCTTCTTCCTGATCCTGCGCCACCACCCCGGCTGGGAGCGAGCCGCGCGCGCCCTGCTGGAGGCGGTGTGCGCCCGCGTCCTGCGGGAAGTCCCGGACCTCGCGACCTTCAACGCCCGGCAGCGCGCGCTGTACGAATGCCACGCCGGCCCCCTGCCTTTCGACGCCATCGCGGGCATCCCCTTCACCCAGGTCGAGAGCATGCGCGACGCGCCCGTCACGCTGATCACCGAGTTCCCCGACGAGACCCTCTATGGCGAGGCCTTCCGCTTCGCCCATACCGTCCAGATGGCAACCGCCCTGGCGGCCGTCCAGGCCTGGCAGGAACTCACGCTGCCGGCTTGAGCGTGCGCCCGAGCCACGCTGGGCTTTCCTCCATTGTCCGTGTCGCGCCAATGCAGTGACAATGGACCCCACCGGCTGCACGGCGCCGCGCGCCCGCGTGCGGCGGCCCGAACCAGGAGAAGAGCATGAGCGACGACCCCATCCCCGCCCCCACCGCCGCGGCCCCGGGCGCTGCAGGCCCCGGCGCGGCGCCCGATACCGTGTTCGCCTGCATCGACGGGCTGGCGACCACCCATGCGGTGGTGGACGGCGCCGCCTGGGCCTCGGTGCGGCTGGGCGCGCCGCTGGCCTTGCTGCACACGCTGCAGCACCCCGAGCCGCTCCCGCCGGTGGGCGACTACAGCGGCGTGATCGGCATGGGCGCGCAGGACCTGCTGCTCGAACGCCTGAGCGCGCTGGACGAGGAACGCTCGCAGCTGGCACAGGAGGCTGCGCACCGGATGCTGGAGTCGGCCCAGCGGCGCGTGCCGCAGGAGGCGGCGGCCGCGCTGCAGGTGCTGCTGCGCCATGGCGAACTTACCGACGTGCTGCTCGAGCACGAAGCATCCGCACGTCTGTTCGTGCTGGGCAGCAACCACCGCCCCGCCAGCGCCCGCAAGCTGCGCCTGGACTACCGGGTCGAGAGCGTGGTGCGCAATGTGCGCCAGCCGGTGATGGTCATGCCCTGCCCCGAATTCACGCCGTCGACGGGCTTCGTCGTCGCCTACGACGGCAGCACCACCGCCCACCGCGCCGTGCAGGCGGTCGCGCGCAGCCCGCTGCTGCGCGGCATGCCGGGCTTGCTCGCCATGGCGGGCGAGCCGACCGAGCAGGCACGCCAATGCCTGGAAGAGGCCCAGGCGCTGCTGCGCGCCGCGGGCTTTGCCATTGACACGCGCATCGTGCCCGGTGCCCCCGAGGAGGCCATCCCGGCCCTGATGGAGGATCGCACGCAGGATCTGCTGGTGGTCGGCGCCTATGGCCATTCGCGCATCCGCCAGCTGATCGTGGGCAGCACGACCACGGCGCTGCTGCGGCTGTCGAGCGTGCCGGTGCTGGTGCTGCGTTGAGCGCGCGCAGCGGGCCGGCCGCCGCAGCCGGCGCTCAACCTGCCGGGGCGGCCCTGAGGTAGCGCCTCGCCCAGTCGAGGCCCCGGCGGGTGCCACCCGGGCCCGGATCGCGCGGCCGGTATTCGCAGCCCACCCAGCCCTGCCAGCCGCTTTCCGCCGCCAGCTCGTCCACCAGGGCCAGCAGGTGGTGGATCGCCAGCTCGCCCCGGTCCGGCTCGTGGCGCTCGGGCACGCCCGCGATCTGCAGGTGCCCCACCCGCCCGGTGGGCAGGTCGCGGCGCAGGGCCATGCTCAGATCGCCCTCCATGATCTGCAGGTGGTACAGGTCGCACTGCACCTGCACGTTCGGCGCGCCGATCTCGGCGATGAGGGCGTGCGCCTGGGCCTGGCGCTGCAGGAAGTAGCCCGGCATGTCGCGCGTGTTGATCGGCTCGATCATCAGCCGCACCCCGGCCGCGGCCGCCTGCTGCGCCGCCCAGCGCAGGTTCTGCACATAGCAGGCGTGCAGCACCTCGGCCGCCACCCCCTCGGGCGCCACGCCGGCCATCACGTGCACCCGCTCGCAGCGCAGCGTGCGCGCATACTCCAGCGCCAGCGCCACGCCCTCCCGGAACTGGGCCTCGCGCCCGGGCAGGCAGGCCAGCCCCCGCTCGCCCGCGTCCCAGTCGCCGGGCGGCGCGTTGAAGAGCACCTGTTCCAGCCCATGGGCCTGCAGCCGCTCGGCAATCGCCGCCGCCGGGTGGGCATAGGGAAAGAGGTATTCCACCCCTTCAAAGCCATCCTGCGCGGCGGCGGCAAAGCGGTCGAGGAAAGCGTGCTCCGGGTAGAGCATGGACAGGTTGGCTGCGAGGCGGGGCATGGTCGGGCAGTCCTGGAAAAAACGGAAGAACGGCGGCGGGCTCAGCTGCGGTCGTCGAGCGCCGCCGCAACCAGCCGCTGCGTGTAGGGATGGCGCGGCGCATCCAGCACCTGCTGCACGCTGCCCGCTTCCACCACCTCGCCGTCCTTCATCACGAGCACCGCATGCGCCATCGCGCGCACCACGGCCACATCGTGCGTGATCAGCAGGTAGGCCAGCCCGCGCTCCCTCTGCAGCCGCTGCAGCAGCGCCAGCACCTGCTGCTGGATGGTCACGTCGAGCGCGCTGGTCGGCTCGTCCAGCACCAGCAGCTGCGGCTGGACGATCAGCGCGCGGGCGATCGCCAGCCGCTGGCGCTGGCCGCCGGAGAATTCGTGCGGATAGCGGCCCAGCAGGCCCGGAAACTGCGCATCGCCCAGGCCCACTTCTTCCAGCATGGCGACCACCCGCGCGCGCCGCTCGGCCGGCGGCAGCTCGGGCGCGTGCACGCGCAGCCCCTCGCCCACGATCTCCTCCACCGTCAGGCGCGGCGAGAGCGAGGCGAAAGGATCCTGGAACACCACCTGCACCTGCCGGCGCAACCGCTGGTTGTGGGCGCTGTTGCGCTGCGCCGGCGCCTGCCAGGCCTGGCCCGCGATGGCCAGCTCGCCGCTGCTGGGCAGCAGGCCGAGCAGCGCCTGGGCCAGCGTCGACTTGCCCGAGCCGGACTCGCCCACCACGCCCAGGGTCTGCGCCGGCCGGATGGTGAAGTCCACACCGCGCACCGCCACGTACTCGCCGCGCCGCAGCCAGCCGCGCACGCCCGGCAGCGCCACCGGATAGGCCACGCGCAGGCCGCGTGCGCGGGCGATCGGCTCCCCCCCC